>CAYJBO010000035.1:19703-25926 GCA_964368295.1 uncultured Bacteroides sp. | reverse complement strand
GCAATGGGTATAGGTGGGCTGCTACTAGAGGGCATAGGCGACACGTGGCGTGGCTCTTTGACGGACGACCCCGAAAAAGAAGTTGCCGCCGGCTTTGATATTTTAAGGGCGGCAGGGCATGAGATAGGCGGACCTGAAATTATAAGTTGCCCTACATGCGGCAGAACAAATATAGATATTGTCGGCATTGCAAACGAGGTTGAAGAGCGCCTAAAGGGTTGTAAAAAATCTGTAAAAGTTGCCGTTATGGGCTGCGTTGTAAATGGGCCGGGAGAGGCTAAGGGCGCCGATATAGGCATAGCCGGCGGCAAAGATAATGCAGTGCTGTTTATACACGGGCAAAAGGTTCGCACGCTAAAAGGCGACATAGTAGGAGAGCTTATCAAAGAAATAGACAAGCTGTAATTTTTTTGTGTTTCTATTGCAAATGCTAAACGGGGGCGGTAATTTTGGCGAATTTTGAAAATGAAAACAGGTATATGTTAAAAGTATGGCCTTTTTTGGCACAGGACGCCGCAGTTGCAAAGCATTTTGCAAGTGCGGTTGTGTTGCGTGTTGAAGTAAACAGAGAAGATAAAAAAATAACAATAGTGTATGAGACGGCTGCCCCGATAGCAAGGGCGCAGAGTATGCGCTTTATCGAGTTGATAGGCGATGAATTTTTGGGCTATGAAGTATCGGCAAAAGGCATGTTTAACTTTGAGAATGTTGCACCGGCCGCGGTGATGGATTTAATTGAAGAGTTAAAAGATGAGGGTTTGCCTGTAAATGGGTTTATGCAAGACGCACAGATTGAAATTAGCCGTGACGCAAATGCGGTTAGCACATTGACGATTGACGTTAAAAACGGCATAAGCATTTTGGTGTACTCGCAGTTTGACAAAAAATTACAGGATATTATTTATGACAGGACCGGTGTAGATGTCTGTGTCAAGCTCACTTGTGAGGAGCAGGTTTCGGTTGCCTATATTGAAAACCGTATAAATGCAAGTAGTTTTGCAGCCGTTAAGCAGAAAAAGAGGGCAAAACCTGTTACCAATATAAAAATTGACGGCCTAGAGCTTGAGGACGTCAAGGAGAAATTGCTCTTTGGGCGTAAATTTACTCCTAAAAGAAACGATTTTACTAGCCTGTTAGACGTTGCGGAATCGGCGGGCTCAAAAGAATACGTAACTGTATGGGGCGATGTATTTGCGTGCGAGGTAAGGGATGGTTGGAAAAAGATATACACTATTTCAATCACAGACTACAGGGGCTCTATAAATTTAAAAATAATAGTTGATAAAAACGCAAATAGCGGCGCAGTAGATGCAATAAAAAAGGGTATGACACTTGTAATTAAGGGTAAGTGCGACTATGACAAGTATGAGCATGACTATATATTTTATCCGAACGACATACTTCAAATTACACTTAAAAAGCGCAAAGACGAAGCGGAGAATAAGCGCATAGAACTGCATGCACATACCAAGATGAGCAATATGGATGCGCTTTGCGGCGTAAAAGATTTAATTAATCTTGCAAACGAGCTTGGGCACAAGGCTGTGGCCATTACCGACCACGGGGTAGTACAAGCGTTCCCAGAGGCAATGCTTACTTCGGACGCAATTAAAAAGAAGAATAAAGATTTTAAGGTTATTTACGGTGTTGAGGCCTACTTTGCCGACGACATGGTGCCGTGTGTGTACGGTGAAAAAGACGCAAATATCAACGATAGCATTGTAATATTTGACCTTGAGACGACAGGCCTTTCTCCTGTGACCGAGAGGATGACCGAAATAGGCGCTGTTGTGCTTGAAAACGGGGAGATAAAAGAATCTTTTAGGACTTTTGTAAACCCTAAAAAGCACATACCGGAGAAGGTTACATCTATAACAGGCATTACAGACGAGATGGTTAAAGATGCACCGGACGAGAAGGCTGCACTCAGTGACTTTATTAAATTTGTAGATGGGCGTGTGCTTGTAGCGCACAACGCACATAATTTTGACATGCGCTTTTTAAAAGAGGGCGCTAAGCGTTGTAACTTAAAAATGGACAACACTTATATAGACACCCTGCCAATGGCGAGGACGCTGTGCGAGAATTTGAGGAGTTATACCCTAGATGCAATAGGCAAGCACTTGGATGTGCCATCTTTTAACCACCACAGGGCAGACGAGGACGCAAAGGCGCTTGCACAAATATATGCAAAACTGTTAAAAAGGCTTGTAAAGCTTGACGTTACGAATTTACAGCAGATTAATATGGGTCTTGGAAACAAGGGCACACTTTCCAGAAAAAATGCCCACATGATTTTACTAGTGAAAAATCAAGAAGGAATGAAAAATTTGTACAGGTTAATTTCGGCCTCGCACATGGATTATTTTTTAAAGGTTCCCCGTGTGCCACGCAGTGTTTTAAACAAGTACAGAAATGGACTTATTGTGGGCTCTGCCTGCGAGGCAGGGGAGCTATACCGCGCCGTTGTCGACGGCGTTGAAAAGGCCGAACTTGTGCGAATTGCTTCTTATTATGATTACTTAGAGGTGCAGCCGCTTGGCAACAACGAATACATGGTTAGAGACGGAAAAGTTGATAGCCACAACGACATTAAAGAGTTTAACAAAACGATAATTCAGCTAGGGGCAGAGCTTGGGAAACCGGTTGTTGCAACGGGCGATGTGCACTTTTTAGAAAAGCGAGACAGCTCGTTTAGGGCTATTTTGCAAGCAAGCAAAGGTTTTGCCGATGCCGATAATCAGGCGCCACTATACTTTAGGACAACACAGGAGATGTTGGACGAATTTAAGTATTTGCCTAGCAATAAAGCGCACGAAATTGTTGTGGAAAACCCCAATAAAATTGCGGACACTATCGAGGGCGATATTAGGCCTATTCCAAAAGGGCTGTACTCACCAACGATTGAGGGCGCAGACGAGAGCCTGCGCAACGACACTATGGAGAGCGCTAAAGAGAGATACGGCACACCGCTTCCGAGATTAGTGGAGGAAAGATTAGAGAGAGAACTGCAGTCTATTATCAAGCATAAATTTTCGGTTTTGTACGTTATAGCGCAAAAACTTGTTAAAAAGAGCGAGGAGTACGGCTACTCTGTTGGGTCGCGTGGTTCTGTTGGCTCTTCTGCTGTTGCGCATTTTTCCGGCATATCTGAGGTTAATAGCTTGCCGCCACACTATGTGTGCACTAGCTGTAAGTGGAGCGAATTTTTTACCGATGGCTCTGTTGTGGATGGGTTTGATTTGCCAAATAAAAAATGCCCCGAATGTGGGACAGAACTCAATATGGACGGCCATGAAATACCTTTTGAGACATTTTTAGGCTTTGATGGTGATAAAGAGCCGGATATTGATTTAAACTTTTCGGGAGAAGTACAGGGTAGAATACATAAGTACACAGAGGAACTATTTGGAAAAGACAACGTTTTTAAAGCGGGGACAATATCAGGCGTTCAAGATAAAACTGCATTTGGATACGTTAAAAAGTATTTGGAAGAGCGCGGTAAAACGGTAAACAAGGCAGAGGAATTAAGGCTGATAAATGGATGTGTGGATGTAAAACGCACAACGGGACAACACCCCGGCGGCATGGTAGTAGTGCCACAAGGGTATGAAGTTTGTGATTTTTGCCCTATACAGCACCCTGCGGACGACAAAGAAAAAGGCGTTGTAACAACGCACTTTGAGTACAGCTATTTGCACGAGACGATTTTAAAACTTGACGAACTAGGGCACTTTGTGCCAACAATGTACAAGCATCTTGAAGATTTAACAGGCATAAAAGTTGACACGGTGCCGATGAACGATGAAAATGTTATCTCGCTGCTTTACTCCACACAGGCTCTTGGCGTTACGCCGGATCAAATTGACAGCAAGACAGGCACATTTGGCATACCGGAGCTTGGCACTAACTTTGTGCGCAATATGCTTGTAGAGGCAGAGCCGAGAAATTTTGGCGACTTAATACAAATTTCAGGCCTTTCTCACGGCACAGACGTTTGGAATGGAAATGCTCAAGACCTAATAAAAGATGGCACTTGTACAATATCTGAGGTTATTGCCACGCGTGACAGCATTATGACGGTGCTTATACAAAAGGGATTGCCGCCAAAGGATGCATTTAAAATTATGGAGCTTACAAGGAAGGGTAGAATAGCTAAAGAGGGCTTTCCGCCCGGCATGGAAGAGCTAATGCGCAATAAAGATGTGCCGCAGTGGTATATAGATAGTTGTAAAAAGATAAAGTATATGTTTCCTAAAGCGCATGCCGTGGCATATTTAATTGCCGCAATAAGGATAATGTGGTATAAGGTGTATCATCCACTGGCATTTTATGCGTCTTATTTTACAGCACATGGCGAGGATATGGAATATGAGGCGGCTGTTGGGGGTTTGGACACAACTAAGCGCATGATAAAACTTGTTAATGCACGCATAAAATCCGAGCGCAAGGCGAAAGACGAAAACATTCTGTCATCTTTGCAAATGGTAAACGAAATGCAGGCGAGGGGCATTAAATTTGCGCCTGTTTACATAGGCAAAAGCAAGGCAAAAGCATATACAATAGACGGTGATGAAGTGCGCTTGCCATACACATCTATAAAAGGCCTCGGAGAGACGGCGGCACTTGCGCTAGAGGAAGCTACTAAAGATGGTTGCGAGTTTTTGTCCGCAGAAGAGCTGCAAATAAAGAGCGGCGTTACAGACGGCGTTATAGAGTCGCTTATGAATGTAGGTGCATTGGGCAGCATGCCAAGAAGCAACCAAGTTTCGTTTTTCTAGGCTTTGTTATAGTTTTTATAGCTTTTCAAACTCGTTTAATATGTCGGGGTTTTCTACTTTGATAACCTTGTTTTTTAGGTATGAAAGGCTGTTTGCGTCGTCAATATTATCATTAAAAATTACTTTAAAGGCACAGAGTGCTTGAGTTTTATATTTTACGGCGGCATTAATTTTTTTGTCGCCGTATTTTATATCGCCTAAAATAGGTGTGTTTAAAAATGCTAGGTGCGCCCTTATTTGATGTGTGCGGCCTGTGATTAAATGGACAGAGCAAAGGCTGTACTTTGCCTTTTGGGTCACCACCTCAACACCTGTAATTATGTTTTTATATCCCTCTTTTTCGCTTTTTACAATATGCACCTTGTTGTTTTGTTCGCCGTGCTTTAAAAAAGCCGTGTGCACACCGCTTTTTGGCGCGCCTATCGTTATGCATAAATAGTGCTTTTGTAGTAAATTATCACGTATTATAGTGTTTAAATCTCTAAGGGCGGCGTAGTTTTTTGCCGCTAATACAATGCCTTGTGTGCCCCTGTCTATGCGGTTGCACAGCGTGGGGGAAAACGTATTCTCTGTGTTTGGGTCATATTCGCCCTTGTCAATTAAGTAATCTGTAAAAAGGTCTACAAGGTTTGCATCGCCCGTTCTGTCGGAGTGACAAAGCATGTGCGCAGGTTTGTATACGGCGGCAATATTGTCGTCTTCGTATATTATTTTTAACACAAAAGTGCGCTTTTTAGGCTTAGCCTTTTCAGCCGCTGGGAAAAATTCATCGTTAATATAAAGCTCTATAACATCGCCGGCAACTATGCGGTACTCTGCCGCTGCCTTTTTACCGTTTACTTTAATGCGCTTATTTCTAAAACTTTTATACAGTAGAGATTGCGGCAAGTTGCTTGTAACAGATATTACAAATCTTGACAGCCGCATGTCGTTTTCGTTGTTTTTTGCCACAAATTGTCTCATAAATCCTCCGCCTACTTTTAAAATACTTAAGTATAGTATATAATAACTAGTGTAGGCGGTCAATATTTAGGTGATGCTTGCGCCGTGAAGTAAAGTACTTTTGTGTAGCATGCGCGTTTTGAAGCCATATTTAGAGTCTCGCTAATAAAAGTGTGGCAAAAAAAGCTGTCGTAATCGATATAACAGCGCTAATTTACACACGCAGTATTCTTTGTTTTCTTTTTTTAAATCTAACAAAAATTGCTATAGATTTTGCAAAGTTTTTGTTTGTCAATAGTTCCATTTTGTAAAGGGGTAATTATTTTTGAACGAGCATAAAAATCACAGAAAACGTATATATAAGCGCTTTTTAAATGAGGGCCTTGCCGGATTTGAAGAGCACAATGTGCTTGAGTTTTTGCTTTTTCTTGTGCATGTGCGAGGCGATACAAACCCACTCGCACACAGGCTTATTAATAGGTTTGGCAGCCTTGCTCAGG
>CAYJBO010000035.1:18030-19693 GCA_964368295.1 uncultured Bacteroides sp. | reverse complement strand
TGCTTGATGCCAGCTATGAAGAGCTTTGTGAGGTGGAGGGTGTGGGCGAGAGCTCTGCCGTTGCAATTAAATTTATACCGCAGGTATGCTCTTACTACCTTGAAAATAAGCTTAGCAAAAAACAGATGTTAAGCACTACAGAGGCAGTGGCTGACTTTTTTATGCCAAAATTTTTTGCAAAGACAAACGAGATGTTTTACTTTGCGGCTGTTGATGATTGCAATAAACTTTTAAGGTGTGTGCTTGTCTCAGAGGGCACAGGCAATTCTACGTCTGTAGCCATATCAAAAATAGTGGCAGAGGCCACAAGGTGCCATGCAACCGGCGTAATTTTGGCGCATAACCATCCAAGAAGCGCGGCACTGCCCTCTAGCAGTGACATAATGTGCACAAGAAATATTTATAATGCGCTCAGTACTGTAAATATTCGTCTTATCGACCATTTAATTTTTACAGATAACGAATATTTATCGTTTGCACAGACAAATTATATGCAGACGGTTAAAGATAATTTATAGTGGAAAATGCAGGCAAATGATATAAAATCATTTACAATTTACTTAAACAGTGGTATAATACAACCATAGGTTGTATAAATTAGGCTGTGCTAGGGAGGCAGACGATATGGATAAATTTAAACTCTCGGCAGAGTATACGCCAATGGGAGACCAGCCACAGGCGATAGAAAAGCTTGTAAAAGGCATAAATGATGGGCATAAGGCACAAACGTTGCTTGGCGTTACGGGCAGCGGCAAAACGTTTACAATGGCAAATATAATTGCACAGGTAAATAGGCCCACGCTCGTGCTTGCGCATAATAAAACGCTTGCGGCACAGCTTTGCACAGAATTTAAGTCGTTTTTTCCCGATAACGCTGTTGAATATTTTGTGTCGTACTACGATTATTATCAACCGGAGGCCTATATACCCTCCACCGACACATATATAGAAAAAGACAGTGCAATTAATGATGAGATAGACAGGCTTCGACATTCTGCCACTGCGGCACTGTCCGAGCGAAGAGATGTAATTATAGTTGCAAGCGTGTCTTGCATATACTCTTTAGGCGACCCTATAGATTATAGAAGCATGGTAATAAGTTTGCGCCAAGGCATGCAAATGAGCCGTGAAGAGCTGATGTCTCGCCTTGTGTTTTTGCAGTATGAGCGCAACGATATTAATTTTGTGCGCAATAAGTTTAGGGTGCGTGGCGATGTTGTAGAAATTAACCTAGCGTATGTAAACGATGTTGCTATAAGAGTTGAGTTTTTTGGCGATGAGATTGACAGGATAAGTGAGGTGGTGCCACTGACGGGCGAAAAGCGCAGTACACTGCGGCACATCGCTATTTTTCCTGCTAGCCACTACATTGTAGATGACGACAAAAAAGAAGTAGGCCTGCGCAAAATTGTGGAGGAGTGCGACGAGCAAGTTGAAAAATTTACACAAGAGGGCAAGCTTATTGAAGCGCAAAGGATTGCACAGCGCACTAACTATGACGTTGAGATGTTGCGTGAGATAGGCATTTGTAGCGGAATAGAAAATTACTCCGCCGTATTATCGGGGCGCAAACCCGGCTCGATGCCCACAACTTTGCTCGACAATTTCCCGGACGAATTTAATTTATTACTGGACGAGATCCACGTTATGTTGCCGCAACAAA
>CAYJBO010000035.1:0-18020 GCA_964368295.1 uncultured Bacteroides sp. | reverse complement strand
CTAGAAAAGAAAGCCTTGTTAACTTTGGTTTTAGGCTGCCGTCTGCGTTTGATAACAGGCCGCTAAAATTTGAAGAAGTGGCGCAAAAGTGGCGCCAGGTTGTGTTTGTCTCTGCAACGCCTGCCCAGTATGAGCGTGATAACAGCACACAAGTTGCAGAGCAAATTATTAGGCCCACAGGCCTAGTTGACCCGCAGATTGTTGTAAAGCCTGTAGAGGGGCAAATTGAGGATTTATTAGGCGAGATTAACTTGCGCACAGAGCGCAATGAGAGGGTGCTTGTAACAACACTCACTAAAAAAATGGCGGAAGATTTGACAGAGTTTTTATCAGAGCACGGCGTAAAAGTTAAATATATGCACCATGAGGTTGACACATTTGAGCGTGTTGAGCTAATGCGTGATTTGCGCAAAGGTGAGATAAGTGTAATTGTGGGCATTAACTTGTTAAGAGAAGGCTTAGATTTGCCCGAGGTGTCGCTAGTGGCGGTGCTTGATGCTGACAAAGAGGGCTTTTTGCGCAGTGAGACAAGCCTTATACAGACTATAGGCAGGGCGGCACGAAATGCAAACGGAGTTGTAATTATGTATGCAGACAGTGTTACGCCGTCTATGGAGCGAGCCATTATGGAGACCGATAGACGCCGAAGCATACAGGAGCAGTATAATAAAGAGCACTCTATTGTGCCAAAAACCATTGTTAAATCACTTAGCGATGAGAGTGTGCTTGAGATTAGCCGCAAAGAAGACGATGCGCAAAGTAATACTAAGCGTATGAGCAAGGCTGAGATTGAGCGCAAAATTATTGCGCTAACACGTGAGATGAAGGATGCTGCCAAGATACTGGAGTTTGAGCATGCGGCTTATTTACGAGATAGAATTGACAAACTGCGCAAGCAGGCAGAAAGGAAAACAAAGCTTTGAGCCACGATAAAATTGTAATTAAAGGCGCACGAGAGCACAATCTAAAAAATATTGATATAACGTTACCGAGGGATAAATTTATAGTTATGACAGGACTTTCGGGAAGCGGTAAGTCCAGCCTTGCGTTCGACACCATTTATGCAGACGGACAAAGGCGCTATATGGAGAGCCTTTCAAGTTACGCGCGTCAATTTTTAGGACAGATGGAAAAACCGGATGTCGACGATATTCAAGGGTTATCGCCTGCTATTTCTATAGATCAAAAGACAACGAGCAGAAACCCTCGCTCCACGGTGGGCACTGTCACGGAAATATACGATTATTTGCGTTTGATGTATGCGAGGATAGGTGTGCCACACTGCCCTATATGCGGCAGGGCAATTAGCCAGCAATCGGTAGACCAAATGGTTGACGAGGTGCTAAAATTAGAAGATGGTGTGAAATTTCAAGTGCTTGCCCCAATAGTAAGGGGGCACAAGGGCACACATAAAAAAGAGTTTGAGGCCGCAAAAAGAAGTGGCTTTGCTCGTGTGCGTGTAAATGGCAGTGTATATGATTTAGACGAGGAAATTACACTGGATAAAAACAAAAAACATAGTATTGATGTGATTGTGGACAGGCTTGTGATGAACAGCGATGTGCGCACTCGCCTTGCGGACTCGATAGAGACTGCAACGCACCTGACCGGTGGACTTGTTACAATAGACGTAATAGACGGCGAGGAGATGCATTTTAGCCAAAGTTACTCCTGCCCGGAGCACGGCGTAAGCATTGAAGAGCTTGCGCCACGCATGTTTTCTTTTAACAACCCATTTGGCGCTTGCGAGCGCTGCATGGGTCTTGGTACCTTTATGCAAGTGGACCCGGAGCTTATTATTCCAAATAAAAATTTGACGATACGAGAGGGCGCAATAAGGGCGAGTGGCTGGTACTATGCCGAGGGATCTATCAGTGAGATGTACCTAAAGGCTATTGCAGAGACCTATGGGTTTTCGTTAGATGTGCCGGTTAAAGAGTTGCCCAAAGAGGGCTTACATGCTATTTTATTTGGCACAGGCGGCAAAAAAATTAGCATGACACGTGAGAGTGACAGAGGTTTTTCGTCGTATACAAATGACTTTGAGGGCATTGTAAACAACCTAGAGCGCAGATTTAGAGAGACAAACTCCGATTGGATGAAAGAGGAAATTCAAGGAGTTATGACGGGTGTTGAGTGTCCTGTTTGTAAGGGTGCGCGCCTTAAGGCAGAGAGCCTGGCCGTTACAGTGAGCGGCATTAATATCAGCGAGTTTACCGCTATGAGCGTCAGGCAGCAACTGGAATTTTTAGACGGTAAAATAAAGCTATCAGAGCGAGATAATATGATAGCAAATGGTATCTTAAAAGAAGTGAAAGAGCGCCTTGGTTTTTTGCAAAGTGTAGGACTTGATTATTTGACCCTTGCAAGGAGTGCCAACACTTTATCGGGAGGAGAGAGCCAGAGAATTCGCCTAGCCACACAGATAGGCAGTGCGCTTGTAGGTGTTTTGTATGTGCTTGATGAACCGAGTATAGGCTTGCACCAGCGTGACAATGCAAAGCTTATTGCTACACTAAAGCGCCTTAGGGATTTGGGCAATACACTTATAGTTGTTGAGCACGACGAGGATACAATGCACAGCGCCGACCACATTGTTGACATTGGGCCGGGGGCAGGGGTGCACGGCGGCGAGATAATTGCCGAGGGAACTATTGAGGATATTTGTGCCGAGCCACGCAGCATAACGGGCGAGTATTTAAGCGGTAAAAAGCAGATTAAACTGCCGGCAAAAAGGCGAGAGGGAAACGGGCAGTTTTTAGAAATTTTAGGTGCTACACAAAACAATTTAAAAAATGTGGATGCAAAAATACCACTGGGCGTTATGACCTGTGTGACAGGCGTTTCGGGCAGCGGAAAATCGTCGCTGATAAATGAGATTTTATATAAAAAGCTCACATCAGCGATAAATCACTCGCGCGCAAAACCGGGGGCACATGATGAGCTTAATGGCATTGAGTATGTGGATAAAGTTATAGGCATTGACCAGTCTCCGATCGGTAGGACACCACGTTCCAACCCTGCAACTTATACCAGCGTATTTACAGATATCCGCACTGTTTTTTCTCAAACACAGACGGCTAAAATGCGTGGATATGGCCCGGGGAGGTTTAGTTTTAACGTTAAAGGTGGACGCTGCGAGGCTTGTGAGGGCGATGGAATAATTAAAATTGAAATGCACTTTTTGCCCGATATTTATGTGCCCTGTGATGTTTGTAAAGGTTCGCGCTATAACAGAGAAACGCAAGAAGTGCGCTATAAAGACAAAAACATATCAGATGTATTAAACATGACAGTTGAAGAGGCCTGTGCATTTTTTGAAAACATACCAAAAATACACAGAAAAATTAAAACGCTTGTGGACGTTGGCCTTGGATATATTAAGCTTGGACAGAGTGCTACAACACTTTCCGGCGGTGAGGCACAGCGTGTTAAACTTGCATTGGAGCTTGCAAAACGTGACACAGGGCAGACGGTGTATATTTTGGACGAGCCCACTACAGGCCTACACATTGCAGATGTGCACAAGCTTGTAAAAGTGTTAAATAAGCTTGTAAACGCGGGCAATACCGTTATTGTTATTGAGCATAATCTAGAGCTTATTAAATGTGCCGACTACATTATTGATTTAGGGCCTGAGGGTGGCGGCGCAGGCGGCGAAATAATTGCAGAGGGCACGCCCGAGCAAGTAGCCAAAAATTCTAAATCTTATACGGGGCAGTATTTAGCACCTGTTTTAAAGGCGAGTAAAAAGAAAAAATAGTGTATTTATGCAAATGCACACAAAGCGCAGCTTGCATATTAGTTAAGGCAGTAGTAACAATTAAATTTATTATACATTTTTGTAAGGTGAAAGGGGTGTAACATTGAAAAGAAATAATTTATTGTGCGGTATTGCGTTGTTTACTTTTATGGTGCTTTTATGCGGCTGTTCAATGTTAAGTTCGGCAGAGCCTATGACGCAAGAGGAAATTTACGCTATAACAAGCGAGAGCGAAAAATTTACAGAGGATATAATAAACGGTGATTTTACTGCAGTTTATTCAGTTAGCTCTGACTTGATAAAAGAAACTTATACACAGGACGAATTACAGGCCGTATGGCAAGAGACAATAGCAAACGCAGGCGAGTTTTTAGCGGTTGAGAAAATTGAAAAAAGCCAGGTTGAAGAATTTGCTGTATCTGTGAGCTATATAGTTTACGAAAATACAGGAGTTTTACTATCGCTAACATTTAATACGCAAAGTGTCTTGGAGGGCATATTTTTTAATTATTATGAGGCCGAAACAACAAGTGTTAGCGAGTTGCCAAAAGGGCTTGTAGAGAGCGAGTTTACAGTTAAAACAGGCGATTTTGAATTGCCGGCAGTGCTTACATCAAGCCAAGACACAAAGAGCGATAGTGTATTATTGCTTGTTCATGGCTCCGGGCCAAACGATATGAATGAAACGGTGCTTGCGCTTACGCCTTTTAAAGATATAGCGTGGGGAGTGGCGCTGCAAGGGGTAGACACGTTTAGATATGACAAAAGGACATTTGTTTACAGAGAGAATATTGCCGAAAAAGGTAACGAGTATATTACAGTAAATGAGGAAGTTGTAGACGATGCTCTTTCGGCCGCGCGCATGCTAAAAGATATGGGCTATAAAAATGTTTATCTTTTAGGGCACAGTTTGGGAGGGATGCTTGGCCCTAGAATTATTGAAGAAGAGCCTGAACTTTTTGCAGGGTTTATATCTCTGGCTGGCAGCCCAAGAAGTATTAGTGAAATACAATTAGACCAAAACAACGCCGTTATTTCTATATTGAATGACGATGAAAAGGAAGAGACCGAAAAAATAGTAGCGGCTGAAAAAGATAAATTGGCGCAGCTGCCATCGATGGACGAAAATGAACTTTTAAGCGAGACTATTTTTGGGATATCTGCCTACTATTTGCGTGACATGAGCAATTACGATAGTGCTGAAATAGCTAAATCTTTAGAAATACCTATGCTTTTTTTACAGGGTAGCGATGATTTCCAAGTTTATGCTGACGTTGATTTTGCGCTTTGGCAAAGTGAACTTGATGACAAGGCGAATGTAGAATTTAAGCTTTATGACGGACTTACGCATATGTTTACAAAAAATGTCGAATTGCCGACAAATACCGTTAACGATTATGCGCTAAGCGCGAGTGTGGATGAAGAAGTGATTAAAGATATTGCAAAGTTTATTCTTGAAAATTAATGGCTGTTAACTTAGCATAAAGTTAAGTTAAAAAAACAAATGCAAAAAATGTCGTATTTAGTAAAACTTTTATAAAAAATTTTGTGGCTGCCATATAAAATAAGTCATAAATAATCCGTAAGGATACGAGGATTATTTATATAATGCGTTGCATTATATAAATTGGCATATGCGTAGCACCGCCATAAAATAAGTTGTAAATAGTCCTGCGGATTATTTATATAATGCGTAATCTTTGCAAAATAAAACTACCACTATCAATTTTTTGATAGTGGTAGTTTGTGGCTTTGCCGGTAACCGCATGTAAGGTTGTGGTATTTGCCACACCTTTTAAGCAATGACTGTTTTGTAAAATAAAGGAGACAAAAAAGTACAACCATAAATTAAATACTGTTGCATTAAATTTAAATATGAGTTAAAAGTGAGTAGCTGCGCATTTTTGTATATCTAGGCCTTTTTTGTATCCGCTAAGGAATTTTAAAAACATAGCTACTTCTTGTGGTTTTGGCTCAACCGTGCATGTCTTAGCGCCTTTGTATACATTTTCGGCGAGATAATCATTAAGGGTAGCGCCGCTGCCTTGTACCATATATGCGGCTAAAAGTGCTATTCCGTACGCACCGCCCTCGCCTGCGCTATCCATTACAGTAACTGCCGCATTTGCTGTTGCAGCCATTGCGGCTGAGCCGAATTTTGCCTTGAAAAATCCGCCGTGTCCGGTTAATTTGTTTAGCCTTACGCCCTCTTTTTCAAATAAAATATCAAAACCAATTTTAAGCGTTGCAAGTGTTGAATATATTTGTGCCTTTGATAGTGTTGCGAAGCTGAAATCTGCATCGGGTTTTCGTACCAGCATAGGTCGCCCTTGTTCAAGGCCTGTTATATGCTCGCCCGAGAGGTAGTTAAAGTTCAGAAGTCCGCTGTAATCTACGTTGTCCTCGGCCGCTTCAAACATAAGGTCAAGCACTTTATAGGGGTTTATGTCAACTCCTATTTTTTCGGCAAATTGAGAAAATACTCTCGCCCATGAGTCGATGTCTGAGCTGCAGTTGTTGCAGTGAACCATGGCCACATCATGCCCTGCAGGAGTGGTAACAATATCGAGCTCTTTATAATAGCCGGAAAGAGCTTTTTCAAGCACAACCATAGCAAATATAGACGTGCCGGCAGACACATTACCTGTTGATACTGCCGTGCTGTTAGTGGCAACCATACCTGTGCCGGCATCGCCCTCTGGCGGGCAAAGTGGAATGTTTGGCACAAGCTCGCTGTCTAGCATTGCGGCTCCCTCGAAAGTGAGGTTTCCTGCCGACTCTCCGGCCACCATTACACGTGGGAAAATGTCGCGCAGTGTATAGTCAAGTCCGTTTTCTTTTAAAAGTATGTCAAATTTATCTGCCATGCCTTGGTTGTAATCTTTGGTAGTGCTGTCTATAGGGAACATACCCGATGCATCGCCCACGCCCAAGACAAAATTGCCCGTTAATTTGTAGTGCAAATAGGAGGCGAGAGTCATAACTTTTTTTATGCGAGCTGTGTGTGGCTCGCCATTTTTAATTGCACTGTATAAGTGTGCAACGCTCCAGCGCTGCGGTATGTTAAACCCAAACAGAGCAGATAGCTCTTGCGCTGCAGCCTCTGTCATTGTGTTGCGCCATGTCCTAAATGGCACAAGCAACTCATCGTTTTCGTCAAGTGCAATGTAGCCGTGCATCATGGCAGATATTCCGATAGCACTATACTTTTTTAATGTAGCAGAGTGCTTTTCTTTTGCGTTTTTCTTTAAATCGGCATAGGCTTTTTTCATGCCTGTATGTACTTCATCAAGTGGGTATGTCCATATTTTGTCCTGTAACTGGTTTTCCCAAACGTGCTTGCCTACGGCAATGGGCTTGTTTTGCTTGTCTATAAGCACAAGCTTTATTGTGGTAGAGCCAAATTCTATTCCCAAAAATGTATCGCCCGATTCAATTATATTTTTATAGTTTGACATAATTGCTCCTTAATATAAAAGTGTGTTTTTATACATAATGCTGCTGTCGTGCGCCTGTTTTTATAAATAATGCGCAAAGCTATAGTGCAAATTCCTACAATATAACACTATAATTATACTATTGTAAAATTTGCATTTCTTGTTGTATAGCAACAAAAAATATAACAATATTGAGGTTTAAGCGTTTTGTCAAAGGTAAAATATAAATGTGTAAGTGAAAATAACACGGCAATTAAAATAAATGTAAATCTTGGTGATTTTTAAAAATAGCAAAACACATATTTTAAATGTTATTTTACAAATTTATACGCTGTTTTGCAATATTTTTTGCAAAATCATGTAATTTTATATTAAATATGGTATAATTAAGCAATAATTAAGTTTTGATAAATGCATGTTAATGTAAATAGAGGTTATCTGCTATGATTAGAAGTATTAAAAAGCACACTACATTATATTTTGTGATTTTCTCAGCAGTTTGCATATCGCTTTTTTTAGCGGCGTTTAACGTTTATATGGATGACATTACAGACGACCTTATAATATACGAGGACTATGAATTTGTGCGGCTATCAGAACAGCAGAACATCTCTTTGATAACGGTGCGGTTAAATAGCGACATTGATGCGGGTGAAAACATTTGCATTAATACATATTACCAAGAGATGCAAGTGTATGAAAACGGGACGCTAATTTACAAATATGAAAAAGAATTCCATGATATTTTTGGCAAGAGCCCTGCCAATAGGTGGCATATAATACCTTTTAGCAATACATCGGGGAATAAAGTGTTTGAGTTTATACTGCAATCTCCATATGACAATATAGATGATTTTAAAAACACGGTTTTAATAGGAAAGAGCATAAAATTAATTGAGTACATTAATGTGCGAAGTGTGCCGGCCGTTTTAATAAGCTTGCTGAGTGTTTTTGTTGGCCTTATTACTTTTGTCAGGGGAATGGTAGACAATAACAAAAATATTTATAAACGCCTAACACTGCTGGGTATAATTTTAACATTGCTCGGGGTATGGAGCTTTGGCGAGTCACGACGTATATTTTTTAATGTTATACCGCCGCATATTGAGCATCAAATGAATTTATACGCGCTTATTTTAACGCCTATCTTTTTCTTTTTAATCGTGTCGGAGTATTACGAGGGCCTGTCGAATAAAATTTTAAAAATAATCGCAGCAATAAGCGCAATTAATGCATTTGTAGTGCTGTTGCTACAGCTTTTTATGGTGGTAGACTTTTTAGAAACGCTTGGCAGTTTAGTAATAATTACTGTGCTTGGGCTAGCAATTACAATAGTTTTAAAAATAAATAAAATAGTTAAACAAAAATCACAAGACGGCAAGAGATATACATTTCACCTGTTTTTTATAACGCTATTTGTTGCCCTTGAGATAATTTCGTTTAGCAATGGGCGCTACAACGATACGGGAAATTACATAAGGATCGTACTTTCTATAGCAATATTGATGGCGTTTTTTATCTACTTTACCGACAATATCAAAAAGAGCCAACAGATAGAGACTATTAACGAAAACCTAGAGGTAATTCGCAATAACTTAATATCAGTTAAAATGAAACCACACCTTATTAGCAACACTTTGCTGTCAATACAAGAGCTTTGCTATAACGACAGTGTAAAAGCGGTTGAGGCTATAAATGTATTTGCAAAGTACTTAAGAAGTAGCTTTGATATTAGCTCTTACGAAAACCTTGTGTCGTTTGAGACAGAGCTTGAGTACATACGCGAATACATGGAAGTTGAAAAAATATGTTATGGCGATGAGATAAGGTACATAGAGGATATTGGCATAAATAGCTTTTATGTGCCGCCGCTTACGCTACAACCGCTTGTAGAAAACGCAATAAAACACGGCATAAGAAAGCGTGCGGGATTAGGTACTGTTACACTTAGAACATACAAAAAAAATAATTATATATATGTAGAAATAATTGACGATGGGGTAGGGTTTGAAATAAGCAAAACTAGGCTGGGCTTTTATGACAATACTTATAAAACAAAGACGATTGCAGGCGCTTCTTCGGGTAGAAACCTGCAGTTGCTACTTGAAAATTTGATTGACGCAACGATAAAAATAAAGAGTAAAAAAGGCAAGGGGACAAAGGTGACCGTTAAAATTCCATGCTGAAAAGGAATACAGCGGTTTAATAAATATTTTATATAAATGCAGTAATGCGTTTTAGTTAAGCATTTTGGATGGTGAGGTTTATGGCAAAAGTTGTAATTATAGACGACATAAAAAGTGCAAGAAGCATGCTTGCACGTCTTTTATCACAGTATAGTCAGCTAGAGATAGTGGGCTCTTTTTCCTCTGCGCAAATGGCAGAGGACTTTATAAAAAACAATGAGGTAGATTTAATTTTTTTAGACATAGAAATGCCTGAGACAGACGGCATTACATTTGCGAAAAAAATAGGAAATACCGGCGCTAAACCGTTTATTGTATTTGCTACAGCATATAGCGAGTACTCGTTAGAGGCATGGAACACAAGTGCTATAGGTTATATTACAAAACCATACGATAAAAAGGCACTGGACGACTGTGTGATGCGGTTTTTTGCGCTTACTGAGCAAGAGCAGGAATTAATGGTTAAGTGCTTTCCTAATTTTGGCGTTTTTATTAGGGGACAGCCGCTTATATTTAAAAACGAAAAAGCTAAAGAAATAATGGCGTACCTTGTTTATAACAAAGGTGCATGGGTGCGTGTAACAGAAATATGTGCTTATGTCTTAGAAGAATTAGACGAGGAGAAAGCAAAAAACAGCTTTAGGTCATATATGTCGCGGCTTAAAAAGACTTTAGATACATATAACATTAGCGATATAATTGAGCAGCAATATGGGCAATACAGAGTTCGTGTAAACAAGTTCGATTGCGATTATTATAGGTACTTAAAAGGGGAAAAAGCGCTTTTTTTAGGCGAATTTTTAAAATCTTATTCCTGGTCAGAGCCTACAACGGCAATAATGGAAATGTCGGTTTATAATAAATAAAAAATTATTTTACTATAAAAACACAATTTGCATTATTTAACTATATTTTGTAAAAAATGTGTATTATAAATGGCGCAGCAAACAAAAAAGGGAAAGAGGTGTTAGGAATGGATAATGTGTTATTAGCATTTTTGCTAACGACATTTGCAGGGCTTTCTACAGGCATAGGCAGTGTAATGGTACTTTTTACAAAGCAGACAAATAAAAAGTTTTTGTCGTTTTCGCTCGGCCTCTCTGCAGGTGTTATGCTATATGTATCTTTTGTAGAGATACTCTCAAAATCTGTAGATTCTTTAACTGGCATTTACGGCGACAAGCAAGGCAATATTATGGCATTAGTTAGTTTTTTTGCCGGTATTTTAATAATTGCACTAATAGACAAGTTTATACCTAAAATGGGCAACCCGCATGAGATACACACCGTAGAAGAGATGGACGGTAATAGTGCAGAGCACAAAGAAAACCTCATGAGAATGGGTATATTTACTGCACTAGCAATTGCACTGCACAACTTTCCCGAAGGGCTTGCAACATTTGTTGCAACGCTTGATAACCCACAGACGGGCATAGCAATAACTACTGCCATAGCCATACATAATATCCCAGAGGGCATAGCGGTTGCAGTGCCGATTTTTTATGCAACAAACAGTAAGTCAAAAGCTTTTAAGCTGTCTTTTTTATCGGGATTTTCAGAGGTTTTTGGCGCAGTTATTGGCTATTTCTTTCTTATTAGGTGGCTGGGCGACAACGCCTTTGGTCTTATTTTTGCCGCAGTTGCCGGTATTATGGTGTATATCAGTTTGGATGAATTGTTGCCGGCGGCAAAGGAATATGGCGAGCACCACACCGCAATGATGGGACTAGTTTGCGGCATGGCTGTTATGGGCGCCAGTTTGATTTTGTTTATTTAAATGATAGTTTGTCTGCTATTCCCCCGCAAAAGTAATAAGGCCCACAAAAACACTCAGTAAACTTAATAAAACGGCCGGCACACTTTGTGCATTTTTTGTTTAAACCTTCGCTATATATTTTTGTTTATAAGTTTAACTTATTTTGTTAAATTATTTAGTTGTAGTTAGCTTTTAAAGTTATAATAAAAAAATAAAAAGTCGCACCATTTAATACGGTGCGGCTTTTTATATGCCAGAGATTAAAGTTTGTATTGCAATATCATTGCACGCATTATTTTATCTACTATTTTTGTTGCAATTCTTGTATAAAATTTCAGTTTTTTTCTAAGGGCACTATCAATTTTTTGGTAAAACCCACTTACAAAAACAAGTGTTGTGTTTGTTTTTTTTGCAAATTCTTTGGGGTCGTTTATATAAAAGTACATCATAGCGTCTTTATTGCCTGTTTTTTTAACATACTTTGCAGCATATTTAATGCCGTATTCATCAGTAGCGTCAAATAATATGTGCGCTAGGTTAAAATTTTGCCTTAGCCTGCTAATTAGCGACAGCACTTCGTGCTCTTTAAAGTACTGGAAAACGCCTGCAATAACAAAAATAGTTGGCAAATTGCAATCGAACAGCTTTGAAAAATCAAGCTCGTTTGCATTGCCCTCAATAAGTGTTTCGTTGTCTAAGGTGCCTAAAACCGCTTTCCTTTTTTTAATTACTGATGGGAAATCTATCTCATAAAAATGTGCAGAGTTTGAATGATCTTTAAGCCTAAAGGCCATGGTCTCAAGCCCGCAACCAATGCAAATTACGTTAGTTTTTTTGTTTTGATGTTGTAAAAAAGAAATTACAGCGCTGTCCATAACTTTAGCCCTTGAAGCAGACGCCATCATTGAATATTCACTGCTCTTTTGCGTAATTATATTTGTGGGGACAAACTTTTCAATGTTAAGCGCTTTTTCATCGTAAAAGTACTCAGGGAATTTTTTTGAAATTTCAATTCTGGCCATTAAGGGTATAAATAAGGTGTCTTTAACGCCACTTAGATTATTGGTGCTCATAATAACTCCTTTATTGCCTGCTGTTAAAATAAAGTAGGCATTTAAAATATATATTTATATTTGGTGGCTTGCGCTGCAAAATAATAGTGCAGCTAACTGCGATGTATAGGCTAGCGCAGCAAGGTTAGAAGCAACTAACTGACATTTTAAATTGTATCACATTGCTTATAAAAAAGCAATGTGATACAGTTATGCTATAAAAATAAATTGGACTAGCCCCATGTATACCGCCGTGCCGACTATAATGCTCAGCAGTGTGTTGCGCTTGTAAATATGTAAAACAACAACCGATAAAGAGGCTATTAGTTCAGGCAGACCAAAAGGGTATTGCAGCAAATTAGCTGTTTTTAAGCAATATACAACAAGCATTGCCATTATTGAATAAGGCAGAACCTTGCCAAGATAAATAATGTAAGACGGCAATTTTTTGTTTGCAAAAAATAAAAAAGGTATAAATCTTAACAGCATAGTAACTAAAGCGCAAACTGCAATAGCTAGTATAGCATGTAAATTATCAGTCATGCATTATACCTCGCTTTTTTTGCATTATAGATATTGCTATAAGTATAGATATCATGGCGGGTATTAAAAAACCTTGTGCGCCAAATATTAACAGGCAAATAATAGAGCAAACAAAACCAATTATGGTTGGGATGTGCTTTTTTGTGCTAAGCCATTGCTCTACAACTACAACTATAAAAAGTGCAGTCATGGCAAACTCAATGCCGTTCATATTAAAGCTTGCAACCTCGCCGAGTATAGAGCCAATTACAGAGCCTGTAATCCAGTAAATATGGTTTAATATCGATACACTAAAATAATATTTTTTGCCTTTGTCACTGTTATTATTGCACACTAAAGAGTAGGTTTCGTCCGTTAGGGAAAAAATAAGGTATGGTTTAATTTTTCCTGTGTTTTCGTACTTTTCAATCATGGATAAGCCGTAAAACAAGTGCCTTGCATTTACAGTAAGCGTTGTTAGCGCAACAGATATTAACGAGACCCCACCTGTGAGCAATGTGATTAAAATGTATTGCATAGAACCGGCATAAACAAAAACGCTAATAATAAAAGCCCAGGCAATGCCATAGCCCGCATTTTTAAGCAAAATGCCAAAAGCCATGCCCATTACAATATAGCCGGACATAATTGGTAAAGTATCTATAAAAGCTTTGCGCAGTGTGTTTTTCATTTAAATGGGCACCTCTACTAAAAATCTCTGTTTACCATTATACCACAAGTGTATAAAATTTCAATAAATTTAAATAAAAATACAAAAATAAGTGTAGCGCTGCTAAATTAAGCTAGCAGCGCTACTTTTATTTAATATATAAAGTAATTTTTTAATATAGTAGAGCAAAATTGACGCATTAGCACTTACAGTAACATTATTTAAGTAGTTTATTGCAAAAAGGTATAATGCAGCAGCCTATTGCATTGCCAATGGCGCAAATAAAAGTGAAAATTATGGTGTTGAGTCCCCACTCATTTGCCAGAGATATATAAAAAATATTTGCTATCACGTGCTCAAATTTTGCTATTATAAAAACAGTAATAGGCAAAATAATTATAATCGCACGTCCAAAATCGTCGCTTTGCTTTTTATAACCAAGCACTGCAATGCTCATCATAATACCGCAAAATATTGCAAGAGTAAAGCTCTCAATATAGCTGTGCTCGAGCTTTAATGCAAGGGCAGCGCTTGCTTTTTCTACTATAGACAGTCCGCTAATTCGCAAAGCATAGCCTACAGCTACGGTACCTATGAGGTTGCCAAACAAAGCCATTAATGTTATAGGGAAATATTGTTTGAAATCCTGTAGTAAATAACAGCATTTGCCGGTGTACAAGTTCCAATCAAACATATAAATTGTAATTAGCCCAACGCCAAAGAGTATGCCACCTACTACGTTATAATCTACACTTAAATATGCGACACCTGCCAAAGAGGTAGACATACCAGCCAATATACTTTTTATAAGATTTTTTGTATTCATAAATATCCTTTCAAAATAAAGAGTGCGAGCTACTATAATGATTTAGCGACAAATATTAATAAAAAAAGAAAATACAATAATATTGTGTAAAATTTATTGTGTTTTTAGTAGCACTTTAATTAGTAAGTATTAATACTGTAGGTTAGTAGTTAATATATTATTTTATAAGCTGTTATGCATTTTAATTATTTTTAGGCTGTAGTTATACATATTATCTTTGCATAATTGGCGGATTGTGGCAAATGGTGAGCCATATGCCATATTTACTGAATATTTTATTAGCAGAGCCAGTATAAAGGCCGGGGGTTTTTATAAAAGCTTGATTGTTAAGAACTTAACAATCACTGTGTAAAATTAAAATTATGTTATCACATTAATAAAAAAATGTCAAACTGCAAATATTAATTGTTGATACGTTAATTACTTATAAACCACACTTATTTTAAAGAAAAAACATTTAATTTGGCAATATTATGTGCAACATAGTTAGTAATAAATAACCAGCTAAAGTATAATTGCTTACAACACCAAAAAACAAAAAAATTAACAAAACGTAGGGCTGTATTAAAACATTTTAATTTTGCTTACAATATAGGGTAGATATAAGCGTATTTTAATAAAGCAATGCAATTAATTGATGTACATTTGAGAGAAATGTAGACAAAATGTATAAATATTTAGCGATTTGATGATAAAAACCCCAAAACGCAATTTGCGTTTTGGGGTTAAAGGTAGAAATAATATGTTTTTAATTTAGTTTATACAATGAAATATTGTATAAAAAGTAGCCGGAACTCGGTTTTATAAAGTGCGTTTTATATGCAATAAACATATAATTTAAAAAGGCTGGTTTGTGCTGCTTTTTATTATAATAAAGGGGCAAGAAGCCTTAAAACGCTTAGCGACACAAACTTTAAAAAACCTAAATTATCTTTTTGCTGCATTGTATCCTCTGTAATTTCTACACAGTTTTTAAGCGTCTCGTATATGTCTGCTTTAATAATGCCTGTTGTTTTGCTGCTGTAAATCCATGCGCCGCACTCGTAATGTAATGATAAACTGCGATAATCTAAGTTAATAGTACCGACTACTGCCGTGTTATCGTCCGAAATAAACATTTTGGAGTGAATAAAGCCTGGGGTGTACTCGTAAATTTTTACGCCTGATTTTATTAACGGCTCATAGTAAGAGCGGCTTAAAACCCTTGTCTGCAATGCCGGGTAAAATAATTCGAATATCTACGCCGGATTTTGCGGCAATTTGCAGCGCAGACATCATGTCACCGCTTATAATGAGGTAAGGCGTGGTTATATATACATAATCAGTAGCGGTGTTTAATATACTCATGTACAATCTTTCGCCCACGGCCTCGTCGTCAATTGGCATGTCTGTAAACGGCTGAACAAACTCATCTGACTTTACGGATATTTGTGGCCTGAAATTTTTATAGATATCCGTTGTATGTGTTATGGCGTTCCAAATTGATAAAAACATTGTTGTCAGGCCATAAACCGCATCGCCCCTTAAAAGTATAGCGGTGTCTTACCAGTGGCCGTGCTTTTTGTAAGCGTTTATGTATTCATCGGCAATGTTAACGCCGCCGGTATAGCCCACATTACCGTCGATTACACAAATTTTACGATGGTTTCTGCTGTTGAAATTCGAATTGAATATGTGATTGAATTTATTAAAAACAACGCAAGATATCCCTTTTTTCTTTAAATTTGCCGCAAAACCTCTCTCTAAGGTTGTAAGGCAACCAAAATCATCATACATCACGCGCACATCAACGCCTTGCTTTGCCTTTTTTTCAAGAATGTTTAAAATGCTTGACCACATCTTTCCGTCTTGAATAATAAAGTACTCAAAGAAAATAAATTTTTTTGCTTCGCTTAATTCTTTTAGCATGGACTCAAACATGTCTTCGCCCAATTTAAAATATTCTACCTCGGTATTTTGGTATAGAGATGCCGCGGATGAATTAGTTATGTACTGCGACTGCCTAAAAGCGCTTTTGCTAATTTTTTGCAGATTTTCTTTTTCTTTCTCGTCGCCTATCATAGCCTCGGCATAAAGCTCACCTATATCGTGGTAGTGTTTTAGCTCCTTTTTATTAAATAGGTTTCTCCAAAACATAACATACAGCAACCCACCAAAGATAGGAAAAACAACAACGGTCAACATCCATATCATTTTATACTCAACCTTGTTATCCCTTGTGGAAATATAAGATACGGCCAATATACTCAGTATCAACATGACTGAATAAAACAATTTAAAATTATTGTCAAGATAAACATATACAGCTATTAATACTGTAATTTGAACCCAAACTGCGATGATAGTTACTATGATTTTCATCTGTACTGAGTTTAATATTTTTTTCATATCTTGTCCTCTTTTTGTATAATCGTCCGCATTAAATGCGTGTGTTACAGCGTAAAAAAATAGCCGCAAACTAAATTTAGCCTGCGGCGGTGTGCGTTAGCATTATAAAATTGACTCCCGTAACATAAGGGAGAATTGGGCCCAAAATCACGCTGATGGTATGGTTGTTTAATACAACTGTACAATGGATAATGCACATTTTATGGTGTCAATGAAAATAATTTTATGTTTTCAATCTTTTTAAGATTTTTCGCTAACCTCGCCGTATCAAAGGGCTTTCCATGTGCAGGGTATATTTTACGGGGATTAAGTTTGATAATCTTTTCCCACGATTTGATATACTGTTCTTTGTTGCCAATCCATATTATAATATTGCTTTTACTTGGAAATCCACTCATAGCCGCATCGCCACAGAACAAATATCCCTCCTTGGTTAATAGTGATATTGAGTCGTCAGTATGTCCTGCTGTTTCTAGAATAGCCCCATTCAGCTGTTGTTCAAGTTCAGTTTTATTTTCGTCTGAAATGAAAATCAAATTATCTTCATACTCTTTTTTTATTGGTGGAAATTTATGTTGTCCATTTCCTAACATCTTCATAAATAAGCAAAATAAATAGCTTTGTTTTCCGCTGCAGCCACCCTCAAATGAATTTTGTCCTTTTCGTAAAACTTCAATTCCTTTGCAACTCATAATAATCTTTATCTCTGTATTTTCTTTAATCATATCATTGATAAACCCTGCATGGTCATCATGTGCATGTGTTAGGAAAATATATTTTATATCTTCTGCTTTAATATTATGATGGTTAAGTTTCTTTTTGCAACTTTTAAAGCTATTCTCATATCCTGTGTCAATCATTACATATCCATCTTGAATTTTATATAGATATGTATTCATAATTCTGTTTCCTGTGTTAATCAAATGAACACTCCCTTATGCTACGTAAATAATCCTCATATTCGTGCGGATTATTTATAGTTTATTTTATGGCGGTGCTACGCACATGTCAATTTGTAATGAGATTATTAATGTTTTAGCTATTACTACTCATTATAAAACACATTGAGCTATAAATTCAAGGTGTTTTATACATACAAAAAATCGCCGTGAACTAAATGCAGTCCGCGACGACGGGTGTTGGCGTTACAAAATAGATACCCCCATATCCCTCGGGCGCAAAAACCGCCCACTAGCACTCGCTAAAGGGCGGTTTGGGTGCAGCGTCACGCTGCTGTGTTTGGGTTACAAAATAGATGCCCCTATCCCTCGGGCGCAAAAACCGCCCTCTAGCATACACTAAAGGGCGGTTTGGGTGCAGCGTCACGCTGCTGGCACCCCGAGTAGGAATCGAACCTACACTTAGCCCTTAGGAGTAGGAAAAATCACTAATTTTTTCAGTAAAATCGGTACAAGAGAAT
>CAYJBO010000034.1:22106-26003 GCA_964368295.1 uncultured Bacteroides sp. | reverse complement strand
GCTCTCTCTTGAGTGCTAGATTAGTATATCATGCGTATATACAATTGTCAACACTATTTTTGTTTTTTTTATATTTTTCACTGTTTTTTTCTGCTAGATGCATAAACAGTTCTTTTTCCGGTAAAATTTAGGTTAAATGTCACAAAAAAAAGCATGCTCATTTTTAACTTGACAAAGACACCTGCACAGGGCTAATATTAATATATACGCATTATATAATGTATATACTATATTATAAGGAGTGAGACTGTACATGGAAAGCCCCGAACCCGCCAATAGTACCACAAAAAATAAAACAGCACCATGTACAGGGCTGCCTTTTTAGTGCCACTGTAATTATAGGTGCGGAAAGCAGGCACTAAAATGATAAACATATTCAACACCGAAAACGGCAAGATTGAAAAAACGGACAGCATAACTTTTGGCTCGTGGATTAATTTATGCGCACCTACTAACGAAGAGGTTAATTACGTAAGCGAAGCGCTTGAGGTTGATTCCAGTTTGCTTTATGCGGCGCTTGACGAAGAGGAGCGAAGCCATATAGATTTCGAGGATGGCGACATGCTCGTTCTTGTGGACACCCCTATAGTCGAAAAGCAAACGGGTGGCAGCGGTGCTTATTCCACAATCCCGTTTGGCATAATACTTACTAAATTTAATATAATAACAGTTTGCCTTAAGGAAAACGACCTTGCAAAAGCTTTTTACGAGAGCACCATCAAAGACATCTCCTCGAAGAAAAAGAACAAGATGACACTGCAACTGCTTTACAAAAACTCCACACTGTTTTTGTACTATCTAAAAGAAGTAGATAAGGCGAGCCAGATAGTTGAGAACGAGCTACACCTGTCGATGAAAAACAAAGAGCTTATACAGATGCTTGGACTCGAAAAAAGCCTTGTGTATTTTTCTACCTCATTGCGCAGCAACGAAATTGTGCTTGAAAAATTGTTGCGGATGGACTTTGTGAGAAACTACCCCGATGACACCGAACTGCTAGAGGACGTAATTATCGAAAACAAGCAGGCGATTGAGATGGCGAACATCTACAGAAACATTTTGAGCGGCACTATGGACGCATTCGCATCCATAATATCAAACAACCTCAACATGGTTATGAAATTATTGGCCTCTTTAACTATTATACTAACTATACCTACTATTATATTTGGCCTTTTTGGCACAAATGTGCCACTACCTTGGGGAGACTCTCCCTTTGGTTTTGCCATTGTAATATTAATCGCTATTATATTTACTGTCGGCTCTGTTATATTGATGAAAATAAAAAAATGGATGTGACATAGGGGTGTGCGGCATTTGTCATTTGTGTAGTGCGCACTGCAACATGAATTGGCATGTGCGCATCACCATTATTAAATGACGGCAAATATATACAACCGAAAATTACAAGGGAGGGCATTTTGCCCTCCCTTATCTATTGCCTTTTACCGTTAGGCTTAAAGCAGCAAGCCCAAACTAAGTTGCACCGCCAAGACCCATGCTTATGCCAAGCGCCTCGTTAATTTGCTTTTGTGTTTCTGCCGAAATTTGCCCGGCCTTCTCTTTAAGCCTGTGCTTATCAAGTGTGCGTATCTGCTCAAGCAGCACAACGCTGTCTCTCGGCAGTCCCGCCTGTCCGGCCTTAATTCCTATATGCGTCGGCAACCCCGATTTATCTTGCTTAGAAGTAATGGCCGCTGCAATCACCGTTGGGCTATGCTTGTTTCCCATATCGTTTTGCACTATAAGTACAGGGCGCACTCCGCCTTGCTCAGAGCCTATAACAGGGCTTAAATCGGCATAAAAAACTTCTCCTCTTTTTATCTCCATGCAAAAACCTCTTTGTTTTATTTTTTAGGGCTGTTTTTGCAGATTAATGCTTGTTGCATTTTACTTTGCCATAAAACACAAGCAAAAACCTCCCATACCTTTATTTTTACAAGGTTGGGAGGTTTTTAAACATACTTTATAAAATTTTTATTATTTTTTTGCCCTGCCTAAATGCTTATATATTATACATTATTATATATATTAGCTTTTGCCATTATGGAACCACAACTGCTCCATGGTTTACAACGCAAACGCCAAGTGTAGTGTCCGCCTTGTAATATCCAACTGCCGTGGTTGGGCAAGACGCAGATGCGCCTGCGCCTGAAACTGTGCAGTAGCGCATTTCCACTACTCCGCCCGTCTCAAGTATCTCTTGTGGGAAGTCGATAACAGGATATTTTTCCTCGTCCGCCTGCTCAGTATCCATAATCTCACGCCATGAATTCAAGCCCGGATGTCTGCTCGTGCCGGCTCTGTAGCTTTCCATGCTTATATTCTCATCATAGCCAAACCAAAACGCGCCTACATAATAAGGCGTTAGCCCTACAAACCAAATATCCTTGTTTTCGTTCGTTGTACCTGTTTTACCAACGCTGTCCATGCCCGCATCATTCGCAGACATACCGGCACCTGTACCGGAAACCATAACTTCACGCATAAGCCTATTCATTATATAAGAGGTGTCCTCGCTAATCGCCTGCACCCTGTTCACCTCAGGAGTGAGCACAACGTTTGCATAAACATCCTCAACGCTTATATATGCGTGTGGGCTTAAAAATTGTCCGCCGTTGCCGTTCATCATATACGCCGCCGCCAGTGTGTAAGGCGACATACCCGTTGTTGTCGAGCCAAGTGCCATAGGCGCAAGGTTCCTGTCGCCCGGGTCGTCTAGCGTGTCAACCTCTAGCGTATCGCGCAAGAATGTAAACATGTCGTTTACGCCTACGTCGGACGCCAGCCAAACCGCTACTGTATTACGCGAGTTTCTAAACGCACTTGCAACAGTCTCAGGTGCGTATTTGTAAGATTGCTCATAGTTAGCAGGCCAACCTGTCGGCTGTCCGCTGGCATTAGTGCCTGTGGCGTCATACGGTGTGTCGTACCTTGTGGACGAGTAGTTTGCAATGTCGTACTCTATGGCCATTGGGTAAACCGTTACACCTTTAATAGTAGAACCAATAGCACGCTCAAGGTCTGTGCCCCTGTTAAGTGTCCTGTCGGCTGTTTTAGCGCCAAGGCCACCAACTACCGCAGCAAGCTCTCCGTCGTAATTAACAAATGCCGCCGCCGCTTGCGTCTGTATCAAGTTCGGTATCTCGTTGCCCTCTTCGTCAAGTTCCGGCTCGTATCCCGGTGGCTCGTACTCAACTTCCCATCTCGTCCAGTACTCGCCCCTGTAAAACACGTCTTCCACTGTAGTTTGAAGACTAGGAACAACTGTGGAGTAAATGCGCACGCCGCCGCTGTATAACCAGTCGTATGCCTCGGACGATGTAACGCCCTTTTGCTCCATGTAATCAGACACAACTTCGTCTATAAGTGCATCTGTAAAGTAGCTGTTTTTGCTCTGCAGTGCAGCATCCTCGTCTACAATAGTCTCATACATTGTAAGCGGCTCTGCTATTGCAGCGTCATACTCCGCCTCGGTAATTTTGCCCTGTACATACATATTATATATAACAAGGTCTCGGCGCTCTATGTGCTGCTCGGGGTTAGTTATAGGGCTGTAGCCCGTTGGGTTTTTTGTAATAGATGCTATTGTTGCACACTGTGCTATTGTAAGAGGCTCCTTACCGTTTTCTATCGCCTCCGAAGTGCCTACGTAAGTATCAAAATACTTGTTTGCACCCGCCTGCACGCCGCCTATATTACCTGTAAGACTAATTGTATTTAGGTATGCCTCAAAAATAGTCTCTTTTGAAAAACGATTTTCCAGTGCAAGCGCACGGAATATCTCGCGCACTTTGCGCAGATAACCGGCGGTGCCCTCGTCCTCTGTATCGTCTGTAATATTTTTAATAAGCTGCTGTGTTATGGTAGACGCACCTTGCTGGTCTCCGCGCAAGT
>CAYJBO010000034.1:18517-22064 GCA_964368295.1 uncultured Bacteroides sp. | reverse complement strand
AGCGTATATGCAACCTCATTTAAAATGGCGTAAATAGTACGCCTTATGTTGATGCCCTCATGCTCCCAATACGTATCGTCCTCTATTGCAACAAAAGCGTTTTGTAAGTTTTTGTCTATGTTTGTCCAGTCTACCCAAACGCGGTTTTCCTCAGGGCTGTCAAGCGATTGATAAAGCTCCCAAACCTCTTGGCCCTCTTCGTTTACATCTTTATAATAGATAAAGCTGGTATATGCAAGCTTTAAATTTTCAAGATCAAGCAAAGCGTCGTCTCCGGCGGTTGTTTCAACTATATAAAGGCTAAGCATTACCGCTATTGACGAAAATGCAATTACGCCAAGACAAACACATACCACCATAAACTTAAATATGCCTAGTAGTATGCGTAAAAATATGTTTTTCTTTTTCTTTTTGCGCTTTTGTTGAGCCGCAGGCTGTTGTGCCTTTGAGGCTGTGTTTGTTTTATTATTAGGTTCTATTTTTATCTCCCCCTAGGATGTCATGTCAATTAAACAATTTTATTTTTACTGTGGCGCCCTACATTATATATAGGCAAAAACACCTGTATGCCACACACTGATATTATATTATACCACAAAGAGCCTTGTTTGAACACACAAAATTACATGTTTGTAAAAAAATTGTCGCAATTTAAACATGTAGCTATTATTTTGCCTTTTTTACCTTACGATTATACGCACATTAAAATAGCGGGCTATCACCGCATTTAATTATATCCCTTTTCACATTTTTATGCAAGTATAGTTTTAAATATTTCACAATTGCAATTATATGTATTGACAAATTGTTAATTATGGCTTATACTTATTTCGCAAAGTTAGTTTTGTTTAACTAATTATTTTCCGCATAGTGTGCGTTTTTAATTGCATAGTAGGGAAAATTTATTATTACGCACACTAAAACTAATTAAATTGAAGCGGAGGGTAGTATAATGGCAAACAAAGTTGATTTGACACAGGCAGACGCAGGTGTAGAGTACCAAGTTGCAGAGATAATAACAGAAGACACCGAGATGAAAGACTTTCTTTTCACCCTTGGCTGTTTTCAGGGTGAGCACATAACTCTTATGTCTATATTGTCGGGGTTATATGTTGTGTCTATAAAAGACGCAAGGTACAGTGTTAGCAAAGACCTTGCACAGTCAATTATTATAGATAAGGCTTAAACCACAATTTACTTAATTTAAATTAGCTTAAATCGCAAAACTGTTGCATTTTATATGCGGCTTGTTTTGCGTTTAACATCGGCGGGGTGTACCGCTGTAATCAATCCGCCAATTTGGCGGACAATTTTGTCAGCTTGCGTTAGTTTATGCTTACTAACACAAAGTAATATACACATAATCATAGGAGGAAACATGAAAATAGCATTAGCAGGTAACCCTAATAGCGGTAAAACCACACTGTTTAACGCAATCACGGGTCGTATTGAAAAAGTAGGTAACTGGGCCGGTGTTACGGTTGAGAAAAAAGAGGGAGAAGTTAAGAAAAACTTGCACTCACAGTCAGACGCAATAATTGCAGTTGACTTGCCGGGCGCATACTCACTTTCTCCGTTTACTTCAGAGGAGAACATCACAAGGGAGTTTGTGGTTAACGAAAACCCTAATGTAATTATCAACATTGTAGATTCGACAAATTTAAGCAGAAGCTTGTTTTTTACAACACAGCTTTTAGAGCTTAACATCCCTATGGTTGTTGCGCTAAACAAAAGCGATTTGACAGAGAAAAAACAAAACACAATCGATGTTGAGGCACTTTCTCAAAAACTAGGCTGCCCTGTTGTAAACACAGTTTCTACAGCAATAAACGACAATGGCTTAAGCGAGCTAATTGCTGCGGCTGTTGCATCTAGCGACAAAAAACAAGAGACAGCATTTAACTTTGCGCCTGCAAACGCAAACGACAGGCAAGAAGTTGAAGCATGTGATAAAAAGCGATTTGCTTTTGTAAACGAGATTGTAAGCGCTGTCGAAGTTCGCAAAAGCGCAACAAACACACTTACAAAACAAGATAAAGCAGACAAAATACTAGCGCACAAATGGTTTGGTATTGTTATATTTGCGGCAGTTATGTGGGCGGTGTTTGCAATATCTCAAACATATGTAGGCCCATTTTTTGCCGATTTGTTTGTAGGTTGGATTGAGGGCTTTATGGAGTGGGTTGGCGGCTTGATGGGCGATAGCGTTTCACCTATTATAAGCGAGCTACTTCTAACTGGCGTAATTGGCGGCGTTGCAGCCGTTGTTGGCTTCCTACCGCTAATCATGGTAATGTTCTTCTTACTTGCTTTGCTTGAAGATTGCGGATACATGGCACGTGTTGCCGTTGTTATGGATAGATTCTTTAAACTTGTTGGCCTCTCGGGCAAATCTATCATCCCAATGATTATCGGCACAGGCTGTGCTATACCCGGCGTTATGGCTACCAGAACAATTAAAAACGAGCGTGAGCGCCGCACAACGGCAATGCTTACACCGTTTATCCCTTGCGGCGCTAAACTGCCCGTTATTGCACTTTTTGCAGGCGTATTCTTTAGCGATAGCCAATGGGTAGGCTGGAGCATGTACTTTGTAGGTATTATTTTAATTATTGTTTGTGCACTTGTAATACGCACAATAACAGGCGAAAAAACAGCTAAATCTTACTTTATTATAGAGCTACCGGAGTACCGTGCACCAAGCATTTTGCGCGCTACAATCTCTATGCTTTCAAGGGCAAAATCTTTTATCATCAAAGCCGGTACAATCATCTTGCTTTGCAACTTAATTGTACACGTTATGCAAATGTTCGACTGGACATTTAGCGTTGTTGCAGACGATGCTCAAAGCACAAGCATACTTGCAACTATCTCTTCTCCTTTTGCTATTTTACTATTGCCTCTTGGCTTTGGCGTATGGCAACTTGCAGCGGCAGCTATAACAGGCTTTATAGCTAAAGAGAACGTTGTTGGCACACTTGCAGTTGTTTACGGCATTACAAACTTTATCGACACAGACGAGCTTGCACTTGTTGAAGGCGCATCAAGCGTTGCAGAAATCATGGGCATATCCGCAGTTGCAGCACTTGCATACTTGATGTTTAACCTATTTACACCTCCTTGCTTTGCGGCAATCGGCGCTATGAACTCCGAGATGGAGAACTCAAAATGGCTATGGGGCGGCATTGCACTTCAATTTGGTGTTGGTTATGTAGTTGCATTCTTTGTTTACCAAATTGGCACACTTGTAACAACAGGCGCACTTGGCACAGCATTTTTACCGGGCCTTGTAGCCGTTGCGGCCTTAATAGCTATTACAATTAGCTTAATGATCAAAGGCACCAAAAAATACAAGGCATAATATAAATATCTGCGTTTATAAACGCATTGAAAGCGAGGTTATTATATGGGCAATTTAATAGTATTATTAATTATTATCGCAATTATCATCGGTATTGTGTGCTACATAGTAGTACAAAAAAAGAACGGTGCTAAGTGCATTGGTTGTTCGCACTCAAAAAGTTGCAGCAATAAATGCGACTCTGAC
>CAYJBO010000034.1:5848-18507 GCA_964368295.1 uncultured Bacteroides sp. | reverse complement strand
GACAAACATAAATAACCTCAAAACAGCATATAGAAAAGAGCCGATGTGGATAATCCACATCGGCTCTTTTTATGTAACCCATAAAACTTGTTAAAGCAAATAATTTGCGGTGGCTTTTTTATATTAAACCATGTTTATTTTATAAAGGCAGCTTAATCTCGCAACAGGTATATAGTTCTTGGCTGTGTAAAGCCAATTTAAACCAGCCTTATATGCTCTTTTTGCCGCAAAATTGCCGCTGTTAAATTGCACTTTAGCCCAATACCTCAACGCACACGCCCACACCCGAAAGGTGCTCAAAAAAGTTTGGATAACTTTTATTAATGGCCTGCGCACCCTCTATAGTGCACACAAATTCCTCGCCATCTTTACAGCTTGTGGCCCTTGCCGCCGCCGCAACGCACAGCGCCATTACTATCCTGTGGTCTGCATGGCCAAAAAGCTCCGACGATTGGCGCCACTGCGTGTTGCCTTTAATATAGACATTGTTTTCGTCGCTGTGTATTTTAACGCCCAATTTGCAAAGCTCGCTCTCCATTGCGGCGGTCCTGTCACTCTCTTTCATGCGTAGCCTCGCCGCATTTTTTAAAACGCTGTCGCCGTTGCAAAATGCCGCAAGCACCATCAACACCGGCCCAAGGTCAGGGCAGTTTGCTATATCAATCTCGCTCGCTGTCATCATATTTTGTGGCGCGCTTACCTCTATTGCTTTATCCTGCTGCCTTGTGTCGCAAAGGTTAGCGCCGCACCCTTTTAGCACATCAAATATAACGTCGTCACCCTGTAGCGTGTCGGCGCAAAGGCCGCCTAAGCTTATTGCGCCCTTGCCGCTTTGCACACAGGCTGCTAGCACCGCAAAAAATGCCGCTTGAGAGGAGTCTGCCTCTACGCTGTAATCGACATTTTTGTAATTTTGTCCGCCTAATATACTTAATGTATATTCGTCTTCCCACTTCACAGCCACACCAAAGTCCGCCATTGCCTTTATTGTCATGTCTACATAGCTCTTGCTCTCAAAAGGTGGGTTTATGCGTATCTCGCTGTTTTGTGGCAGTAACGCCAGCGCAAAAAGCAGTCCGCTTATAAACTGGCTGCTCATGTTGCCATCCACATTATATGCGCCGCTTTTTATGGCGCCGTCAATTTTAAAGCCACTGGCGCTCTGCTCAAACAAAAGGCCTTGCTCTTTAAAAATCTTTTCGTAAACGCTCTGAGGGCGCTGTGGCAACCTGCCGTGGCACACAAACTCTGCCCTCTGCTTTAGCACACTTACTATCGGTATCAAAAAGCGCAGGGTGCTGCCGCTTTCTGCACAGTCTATAACACAAAGCTGTGCGCTATCTTCATTTGCACTGCAACCCTCGGTGCTTTGCGGCGCAAAAACACCCGTCACATGGGCTGTGCAGCGCTCTTCATCGCACGTTATTTTTGCGCCAAGCGCGCCCATTGCACGCACCGTTGCACGCATATCGTCCGAGGGTATAATGCCGTTTATAGTACTGCTCTCACCCGACAGTGCCGCACAAATTAGCGCCCTGTGGGCCATGCTTTTGCTTGGCGGCACGTCTACTTTGCCGCCCTTATACCCTTTTTTTATTGTAACACGCATAAACTCTCCATCTGCGCTTTCGGCGCAAAATAAAATACTTTGTATGATATACGGAATATTTTTGCGGCATTGCACACTGTCAAAAGTGTATTATCAACCTAATAAACATCCCTATTTATAACTGCTGCAACGCCTTTGCATTTGTTTACAAGCGTCTCAAATTTGTCAGGCCTCAATGTTTGAGAGCCATCGCTCCATGCTTTTTCAGGGCAGGGGTGCACCTCAATAATAAGGCCGTCTGCGCCTGCTGCAACTGCCGCTATAGACATGCTCTCAACGTATCTGTAATTGCCTGTCGCATGGCTTGGGTCGATTATAATAGGCAGGTGAGTTTTCTCTTTAACTATTGGTATTACAGAGAGGTCTAACGTATTTCTTGTATACTTTTCAAACGTGCGTATGCCCCTCTCGCACAAAATTACGTTGTCGTTGCCGCTGGCCATGATGTACTCTGCGCTCATTATCCACTCTTCTATTGTATTTGCAAGGCCACGTTTTAGTAATATTGGCTTCGTCATTTTGCCAAGCGCCTTTAATAGCTGAAAATTTTGCATGTTTCTTGCGCCTATTTGCACAAGGTCTACATACTCTTCAAATTCGTCTATTTTTTCCTCGCTCATAAGCTCGCTAACAACGGGCAGGCCTGTGGCTTTTTTCGCATTTACCATTGCCATAATGCCCTCTGTGCCCATGCCTTGGAAAGCGTACGGGCTTGTTCTTGGCTTGTAGGCGCCGCCCCTTAGCATACAGCCGCCTGCACTTTTAACGGCCTTCGCTATCTCTAAAGTTTGCTCTTCGCCCTCAATGCTACAAGGGCCGCCTATTATAACAATTTTTTCGCTTGCGCCCACGGGTATGCCGCCAACGTCTATTACCGAGTCCGCCTCGTGGAAAAGCCTGTTGGCCTTTTTAAACGGCTCGCTGACACGCTGTACATTGTCTACGTACGGGTTTGCAAGCACCTGCTTATCATCTATAACGGTTGTGTCGCCAACAAGGCCAAATACGTTGTAATCCGTACCCCTTATAAGCGTAACCGAAAGCCCTTTTTGCTCAAATTCGCGTATAATCTTATCTACTTCCTGCGCCGGTGCCCCTCTTTTTGTGCTAATAATCATTTTTGTGTCTCCCTTATATTTTTACTTTTTATCAAAATTATCTTTTACCGCTTTTATTGCGTTTACATAACCATACTTGCCCTCGCCTATAAAGTGCCACTCGCACGCCATGCCGGCATAGCTAAGTTGCCTAAAATCCTCACGCTTTGTAACGTCGCTTATATGCACCTCGGCGGCAGGCAAGCCCACAGCCTTTAGCGCGTCTAAAATTGCAACGCTTGTGTGTGTATATGCCGCCGGATTTATAACTATTGCGTCAAATTTTCCAAGTGATGCCTGTATGGCATCCACTATTGCGCCCTCGTGGTTAGACTGGAAAAACTCTGTCTGTACCGACATGCTTTGCGCCTCTTTTTCTATAAAGCTTATCAGATCCGCATACGTCATACTGCCGTAAATATGCGGCTCCCTTTTGCCTAGCATATTTAAATTTGGCCCGTTAATTACCAATACCCTCATAAAAACCCCCGCCGTCTATTTTTGCTATTTTTTTGCTATTTTTCACCGATTATATCTGCGCTCTGCTCACTTATCGGCTATTTGCGCATAAAAAGCGTCTTGCATCATTTTTGCTATTTTGTCTATCTCGCCTTTATTTTCAACAGTGGCATCTGCTGCGGCTTTATAAAGCCCAAGGCGCTTTTCGTATATCTTTTTAACGGCCTGCATGTCTGTAGAGAGCGGCCTGCCATTGCCAAGCTGCAAATTTTCAATATCCCTTTGCAAAAATATTACTATGCCGTTTTGGCTAAGTGCCTGTACATTTTTATTGCGCAACACGGCACCGCCGCCCGTGCAAATTACAGCGCCGCTAAGCTTGCCAAGCTCTGCGCACATATCGCTCTCAATGCCCCTAAAAACCTCTTCGCCCTCTTTTTCAAATATGTCCGCAATTGTGCGCTTTTGCCTTTTTACTATCTCACTGTCAACGTCTACAACACTGCGCCCCATCGCCTTTGCACAAAGCGAGCCAACGTGCGATTTACCGCACCCCGGCATGCCTATTATTACAAGATTTAACATGTCGCCGCGTATTTTTTTTAGCACTTTCTCTATGGCCTCGTCGCCCGTCTTGACGCCTGTAAATATGTCGGCCGCATACTTTGCCTGCGCCACCAGCATCGACAGCCCATCTGCCGCAATTACGGCCCTTTGCGTAGCATCTGCAAGCAGTTTTGTTTTGACAGGGTTATATATTACGTCAAGCACGGCTTGCAAGTTTGGAAAAACAAAATTATCTGCACCGCTTTGCTCTGCGTCCTCTGTGCTGTGCTGCAGTAAATCTATCGGCGCAACGCCGCATTTTGGGTACATGCCCACGGGGGTTGTGTTTATAACAACCTGTGTGTCTACCTTTTTTGGCGCCTCATCGTATGTGATATATTCTACATTGGCACGTAAATTTTCGTCTACTGCACTTCTGCTTACGACGACCACGCTTGCCGCCTTTAAATCCAGCGCCACGGCCTGCGCAGTTACGCTTGTGCCGCCCGTGCCTAAAATCATCACGTGCTTGCCGCGCAAATCCACACCTGCACGCCTTGCCATATACGCAAAGCCGTCATAATCTGTATTAAAGCCGTGCAAAGCATCGCCTTTTTTTACAATAGTATTTACAGCCCCTACAACTTTTGCACTGCTGTCTATGTACTCGCAGTACTGCATAACGTCCTTTTTGTATGGAATTGTAACATTAATGCCGCTAAAATCTGCCGCTTGCATAAACTCTTTAAAGTGCTGTTCTGTCGGCAGTGGCGTTAAATCATATTGATAATTGCACAGCTCTGCGTGTATTATTTTTGAGTAGCTGTGCCCCAGAGTTTTGCCAATAAGCCCAAATTGCATTACAGTTTTTCCCCCTTGTGCTGCCAAGCAGTTCCCCTTGTCATGTTTAAAAGCTCTGCAAGGCCAAGCGCTACAAGGCTGTCTTGCACTACACGTGCCCTGTGCACAATGCACGGGTCGTGTCTGCCATGTATTTGCAGCGTGGCATCCTTTGCATTTGCAAAGTCCACCGTGTTTTGCTGTTTAAAAATACTCGGCGTTGGCTTTACGGCAGTGCGAAAAATTATTGGCATTCCGTTTGTAATGCCGCCGTTAATGCCGCCATTGTTGTTTGTCTTTGTCGCTATTTGCTGCGTTTCGCCACTTTTTCTCATGTAAAATTCATCGTTTGCAGTGCTTCCTTTTTCGTCTGCTATTGCAAACCCCGCACCAAACTCCACACCTTTTACCGCGGGCATACTAAACAGCAGTGAGGACAGCACGCTCTCAACGCTTGTAAAAAACGGCTCGCCCAGGCCTGCCGGCAAACCTAAAACTGCAGTTTCAAGCACGCCGCCAACGCTGTCGCCCTCTTTTGCCGCAATTAAAACTTCGTCTAGCATAGCTTTTGCAGTGTCACTGTTTAAGGCCGCAAAGCCCTCTGTTATGCCGTTAAGTTTATCTATTTGAGACTTTAAAGCAGTCTCGTCAAATGCAAAATTATCATCGCTGACATTGGCACAGCGCAAAATGTGTGTGCCTATGTAAACGCCTTTTTGCATTAACACGCTTTGTAAAATACTACCCGCCACCACAACGGGGGCAGTTAACCTGCCGCTAAAGTGGCCGCCGCCCCTAGCGTCTTGAAAGCCGCCATACTTTGCGTGCGCAGTGTAATCCGCATGTCCGGGGCGCAATAAATCTTGCGTGCTTTTATAATCTGCACTTTTTGTGTTTGTATTTTTTATCTCAAACGCAATGGCCGTGCCTGTTGCATATCCGTCTTTTATTCCGGACAAAAATATAACGTCGTCCGGCTCTTGCCTTTTTGTAGAGGCATCGCCCTTGGCACGTCTTTTTGTTGTTTGCTGTGCTATAAAGTCCATGTCTATAAACACACCCGGTGCAACGCCGTGCAATACACCGCCTATCGCTGTGCCATGGCTCTCGCCAAAAAGTGTAAAGCTTATCCCCTCGCCAAACGTGTCACGCATTTTTTAAAACCTCCGCACCTTCGTCTATATCAACGCCCTCTTTTATAATGCCCCGCAACGACTGCATTGGCACGCTTTGCAAAACGCAAGTGCCAACACTTTGCACCTTTACAACTGTTATATCTTTTGCCGCCGCCTTTTTATCGTGGCACACGTATTTGTAAATTTCGTCGCCATCGTAAGAAATTTTAAACGGGAGGCCGAGCTTTTTAAGCACCTCTGCCGTGCGTTTTTGCAGCGCTTTGTCCTCTATCATGGGCAGCATTCCAAGCGCAACACACTCGCCATGGTAAAGGTGCCCTGTGCATTTAGCACTCTCAATGCCGTGGCCTATTGTGTGCCCAAAATTTAAAATTGCCCTTATGCCGCCCTCGTGCTCGTCCTCTTGCACTATGCGCTTTTTCATCTCTAGGCTTAAGTAAATAATCTTTTCTATGTCATTTTTAATGTCTGCGGTCTCAAACATCTCAAACAATTGCTCGTCTGCTATAAGCCCTGCCTTTACTGCCTCTGCAAGGCCCTGTGCGTACTGCCGCTGTGACAGCGTGTCCAGTGTGTTTGGGTCAATAACCACGAGTTTTGGCTGATGAAATGCACCGACAGTGTTTTTAGTGCCGGCCAAATTTACCGCCACTTTGCCGCCTATTGAAGAGTCTATCTGTGCCAGCGTTGTAGTAGGGCAGTTTACAAAGTCTACCCCGCGCATATATGCACTCGCAACAAAGCCTGCAAGGTCACCAACAACGCCGCCGCCCACTGCAATAACTAGGTCTTTACGTGTCATTTTATGCTTTAGCATTTGCTCAAGCAGCATCTCAAAGCACTGTATGCTCTTGCTTTTTTCGCCCTGTGGCACGCTTATGCAAATTGCATCTTTGCACTGGCTTTGCACTGTTTTTGCATACTGCTCGGGCACGCCGTCGTCTGTGACTATAAGCACTTTTCGCGCCAAATTTATTAGCTTGCCAACGTTATTTAGCGCACCTTTTTTGATGATTACATCATAGCTGCGCTTTTTTAAATTTACGGTTAATTTCATATCCATATACTCCTGCTCGCCTTTGCTATAAATTTATTTGCCGTGTGTTTTTTGTTAATTACCTTTTGTGTAAACGCCCAAGAGCCTAAGTGTGCTACAAATATTTTTAAGCTCTGCAAACAGCTGTGCGTTTGGCGCGCCCACAAGCTCTGTGTAAAAATAATACTCCCACGACACCTGAGGTATGGGCCTACTTTTTATACACTCCATGTTAAAGCCGTGTTTTGCTATAGTCTCTATTACTTTTGACAGACTGCCGGCCTCATGCGACACCGTAAATAGCAGGCTAAATCTGCCTTTATCTGCTGATAAATCGTGTTTTTTGTCGGCGACTTCACCATTTTCGCCCAGCTGAGAGCTCATGTCTTTTTCACTTGTTTTAAAATAGCTCTCCTCGGATACCTCGCCCTTTTTTATGACGATAAAGCGAGTTGTGTTGTCCCTGCTCTCGTTTACGTCTTTTATTAAAACTTCAAGGCCATAAATCTCTGCCGTTTGCAAAGACGCTATTGCCGCAACGCTTTTATCTGCGTTTTGTGCCACGTGCTTTGCCGCCATTGCCGTGTTGGCAAGGCTTTGCATCTCAAAGCCAAGCGTGTTAATAAGCTTTGCGCTCTGCGTTAGCGCCTGTGGGTGCGACACAACTTTTTTAATATCGCCTATTTTTGCGCCCGGCACGCATAGCAAGTTTTGGCTAACTTGCAAGTCGTAAACACAGTCCACGTATATATCGGTGTTTTTATAGCAGAGGTCAAGCACTTCGCTAACATCGCCCGCATGGCTGTTTTCAAACGGCAATACGCCATATTCTGCAGTGCCATCCTTAACCGCTTGCACAACTTGTGCCCAGGTTGGGCACGGCGTAAGTTGAGCATGCTTAAATAAACCCTGCGCCGCAATGTGAGAAAACGCACCCTCTACACCCTGATAAAAAACGGTGTCTTTTGCCAAGATGCGCATCTGCATATCGCGCGATATAGACATGTTATGCCTAATAAAATCCTCGTAAAACTCTGCGTACTCGGCGTTATTAAGCAGCTTTAAATTTTTGTTTACAACGGCCTCTTCCCTTGTTTTGTCTAAAACGCCCTTGCCGCTTTGCTTTTTATACTGCACAACACACTTAACTGCGTCCATCCTCTCGCAAAATAAGCGTGCCATCTCTCTGTCAATTTTATCTATTTTTTCTCTCGCCTGTATAAGCAAATCCATAAGTGCCACTCCCCTGTGTATTCGGATAGATTTTATTATACCACATTTTGTGCTTTTGTTATCATAAAAATTAATTTTTTTGTGCATTTAATTGCAAAATGTGGTAAAATATAATTACTTTACAGTAAAAAAATTATTATAAGGAGATTATAATATGGAATTATCTTTTCTTGGTGCAGCACGTGAGGTTACGGGCTCACGCACGCTGTTAAAATGCGGCGGCAAAAATATACTTGTTGACTGTGGTATGGAGCAGGGCATTGACGTATATGTAAATGAGGAATTGCCTGTTTTACCGAGTGATATTGACTGCGTACTACTAACGCATGCACATATAGACCATGCCGGCATGTTGCCGCATCTTGTAAAAAATGGGTTTGACGGCACTATTTGGTGCACTGACCCCACGGCGGATTTATGCGGCATAATGCTCAAAGATTCCGCTTTTATACAGGAGTCTGAGGCCGAGTGGAAAAACAGAAAGGCAAAGCGCTCGGGCGCAAAACAAATTGAGCCGCTGTATACTATTGAAGATGCGATGGACACGCTAAAACTATTGCGCCACGCCCCTTATGGGCAAAAAATACAGGCGCTTGACGGCATTGAAATACGCTTTGTAGATGCAGGCCATCTGCTTGGCAGTGCGAGCATTGAGGTGTGGGCAACGGAGAATAACGTGACGAAAAAACTTGTTTTTTCCGGCGATATTGGCAACTTAGACCAGCCGATTTTGGAAAACCCACAATATATAGAGGATGCCGACTACGTTGTAATGGAGAGCACTTACGGCGACAGGACACACGGCCCAAAACCTGACTTTGTAAAAGAGCTTACAAACATACTAAAAAAGACATTTGACAGGGGCGGCACCGTTGTAATACCTGCGTTTTCTGTTGGCAGAACACAGGAGTTTTTATACTTTTTGCGCATTTTATTAGATCAAAAGCTTGTAAAAGGACACGAGAGTTTCCCCGTTTATGTGGACAGCCCCCTTGCAAACGAGGCCACAAAAATATTCCACCAAAATGTTGCAGACTATTGCGATGCCGACACGAGCGAGCTCTTGAGAAAAGGCATTAATCCTTTGCGGTTTGACGAGCTACACATGTCCGTAACCGCGGACGAATCAAAGGCACTAAACGCAAACCAAACGCCAAAGGTAATACTCTCGGCAAGCGGAATGTGCGAGGCCGGCCGCATACGCCACCACTTAAAGCACAATTTATGGCGCGAAAACTGCACAATTTTGTTTGTAGGCTACCAGTCAAACGGCACAATGGGGCGCAAAATATTAGACGGCGCTAAAAGTGTGCGCCTTTTTGGCGAGAACATTGAAGTCAACGCAGAAATACGCAATTTTAACGGCGTTAGCGGACATGCCGACAACAACATGCTTGTGGCGTGGGCAAAGGCATTTAGCAAAAACCCACCTAAATTTTTTATTAACCACGGCGATGAAGATGCCGCCATTACAATGGTAAAACGCCTTGAGGACGAGCTTGGCTACACATGTGTTGCGCCTTACAACGGCGACGCCTGGGACCTTTTGGACTACAAGCAGACAGAGCATGGCGACAGAGAGCTTGTCCAAAACCGCCGCACCTTTAAAGCAGGAGTTGCAAAAGAGCAATCCGGTGCTAGCGCTAACTTAAACAGCGCACTGCGCCGCCTTGAAAATGCCGTTGCTAACAGCAAAGGCCGCTCTCACAGCGACATACAAAAACTTGAAAAAGCCATTGCCGCACTTTGCAGCGAATGGGAAAATTAATTTATTAAACCCTCATTTCGCCTTATTAAAGCACGCCTTTTTAGGCAGGCTTAAATGTGCGCTTATTTTAGGCAAAACAAAGCCGCAACACGCTTTATTTAAAAGCATATAAACAGATTTATTTTCACCACTCCCGGCAGCGCTAATAATTATTACAATTTAACTTTGTGTGCCTTTTTTATGTAATAAGACGCACAAAACGAAACGAGGACAATGTGGAAAAACAAAAATACAACATCACGGGCATGTCGTGCTCTGCTTGCAGTGCGCACGTACAAAAAATTACTGCGGCCGTAAGCGGCGTGCAAACGGCAGACGTAAACCTGCTTACAAACTCCATGACGGTTACCGGCAGTGCCGTGCCCGGCGACATTATTGCCGCCATTGAAAAAGAGGGCTACACCGCCGAGTTTGTAGAGCCCGAGCCCATGGCAGTTTCACGCGCGACCTTGCAAAAATACAACATCACAGGCATGTCGTGCTCTGCTTGCAGTGCGCACGTACAAAAAATTACTGCGGCCGTAAGCGGCGTGCAAACGGCAGACGTAAACCTGCTTACAAACTCCATGACGGTTACCGGCAGTGCCGTGCCCGGCGACATTATTGCCGCCATTGAAAAAGAGGGCTACACCGCCGAGTTTGTAGAGCCCGAGCCCAAGGCAGTTGAAAGGGCGTCACCTGCAAAAAAAGACACAAACACCTATACCGAAAAGGCAAAAAAACATGCGGACAGCCTAAAGAAAACATTAATAATATCCGTTGCATTTTTAGTGCCCCTAATGTATGTGTCCATGGGGCACATGGTAAACATGCCAATGCCATCTTTTTTGGTGGGGCTTGAAAATGCCGTAACCTTTGGCATGGTACAATTTTTACTAACGCTGCCAATTATGATTGCAAATTCGAACTATTTTAAGTCGGGCTTTAGGCGCCTTTTGCGCGGCGCACCAAATATGGACAGCCTTATTGCGCTAGGCAGTAGCTCTGCAATGTTTTACGGTGTATTTGCAATTATGCGCATGGGCACAGGCCTTGGCACAGGCGACATGGAGCTTGTTCACTCCTACCATATGGACCTTTATTTTGAGTCTGCCGGCACCATACTTACGCTAATTACCGTAGGCAAATATTTTGAGGCAAAAAGCAAGGGCAAGACAAGCGAGGCCATAACAAAACTGATGGCCCTTGCGCCAAAAACGGCAACCGTTGAGCGTGACGGTGAGGAAGTTCAAGTTGAGATTGACGAGCTCTCTGTGGGCGATATAGTAATTGTGCGCCCCGGGCAAAGCGTGCCTACCGACGGCGTAATTACACACGGCAGCTCTGCACTTGATGAGTCTGCGCTGACGGGCGAGAGCGTGCCTGCAGAAAAGACAGTGGGCGACACTGTAATGGCATCTTGCGTAAATACCTCGGGGTATTTAAAAATAAAGGCGACAAAAGTTGGCGGCGATACGGCGCTTGCGCAGATAATCCGCCTTGTTGAAGAGGCAGGTGCAGCAAAGGCCCCCATAGCAAAACTTGCCGATAAAATATCCGGCGTTTTTGTGCCTGTTGTTATTTGCATTGCAATTGTGTCTGCAATTGTGTGGCTTTTAGTAGGCCAAACGGCCGAGTTTGCGCTCTCCATCGCAATATCCGTGCTTGTAATCTCTTGCCCGTGTGCACTCGGCCTTGCAACACCCGTTGCAATAATGGTTGGCACAGGCAGTGGCGCCCAGTGCGGCGTGCTTATTAAATCGGGAGAATCTTTACAGACAGCGCATAATATAACACACGTTGTGCTTGATAAAACAGGCACCATTACATACGGCAAGCCAAAAGTTACAGACGTTTTTGCACTTGATATAACCGAGGAACAGCTGCTTAAAACTGCCGCATCGCTTGAAAAAAACAGCGAGCACCCTGTGTCTTTTGCAATAACAAAGCACGCCGAAGAAAAAGCGATAGCCACCTGCGAAGTGCTTGATTTTACAGCAATTTTTGGCAAGGGTGTAACAGGCCGGTTAGACGGCGAGTTATGCCTTGGCGGCAACGAGCAATTGATGGCGGATAACAACATTGTGCTAACGTGCGAGGTTGAAGACATGGCGGCTAAATATGCCGAAAACGCAAAGACCCCGCTTTTCTTTGCAAAGGGCGGCAAAGTGTGCGGCATAATAGCAGTGCGTGACACTGTTAAGCCCACAAGTGCCGCCGCCATAGCAAAGCTTAAAAGCATGGGCATAGGCGTAACAATACTTACAGGCGACAGCCAAAAAACGGCAGAGACTATTTGCCGCGAGGTTGGCGCAGACGATGTAAAAGCTAAAATTTTGCCGCACCAAAAAGAGGAAGAAGTTAGGCGCTTACAAGCACAGGGGCAAACTGTTGCCATGGTTGGCGACGGCATTAACGATGCACCGGCACTTACAAGCGCAGACGTTGGCATTGCAATAGGCGCAGGCACAGACATAGCCATTGAGAGCGCCGACATTGTGCTTATTAAAAACGATTTAAAAGACGTAGTTGCGGCAATACGCCTAGCAAAAGCCGTAATGCGCAACATTAAGCAAAACTTATTTTGGGCGTTTTTCTATAACGCAATTGGCATACCACTTGCGGCCGGCATATTTATAGTGCCGTTTGCGCTTAAGCTGTCGCCTATGTTTGCGGCGGCGGCAATGAGCCTTTCCAGCGTATGCGTTGTTGCAAACGCACTGCGTCTGCGCAAATTTAAAGGCTAGTGTGCTTTTAAAAATAGTAAAATAAAAAAACACATGGCTCGCCATGTGTTTTTTGTTTTGCAATAAGCTGCTTTTTTTATTTTTAAATTCGGCGCACAATTTATATGTCACCGCACTTATTCAGTAGGCTCTGCCTCGCCCTCGGTAGGTGCCGCCTCGCCCTCGGTAGGTGCCGCCTCGCCCTCGGTAGGTGCCGCCTCGCCCTCTGC
>CAYJBO010000034.1:0-5748 GCA_964368295.1 uncultured Bacteroides sp. | reverse complement strand
CCTCGCCCTCGGTAGGTGCCGCCTCGCCCTCGGTAGGTGCCGCCTCGCCCTCTGCAGGTGCCGCCTCGCCCTCGGTAGGTGCCGCCTCGCCCTCGGTAGGTGCCGCCTCGCCCTCTGCCTGTGGCACGTCCTGCGCCACTTGCGTCTCGCTTGCGGCGGCGCTCTGTGCAGATTCTGTCAAAATGCCGTCTCCCGCATTGTCAAGCAGCTGTTCATTGTCCGTCGGTACCGACTGTGCGGTCTGCGCTGTTGTGTCACTTTCCACTTGCGTTTCGGGCTGTGTTTCGCTTGCCACTATGGCAACAAGGTAAGTGTTGCCATCCTCATGCTCTTCAAATATATAATCAAGGTATTTTACAGCCTCTATCACTGTGTCATAAGGCATGTCATACCCTACGGTAACACGCACTGTGCCGCCCTGTTTATTAAGCTCTGTAACTATAGGCGCATACTCTGTAGACGGGCTTGTTACAGGCATTATATACGCCTGGTGCTCTACATCAAAATTAAGCAGTAGGCCATTTACAGTAAAAGTAACGTAGTTAAACGATTCATCCGGCCCAAAAATCGACTTTGCCGCAACATCTATCTCCGAAATGGGCAAATAAATCTCTCCAAACTCGTTTGTCTCATAGTCGGACGAGCTTTGCCCATCAATAGCTCTATACATTGCGCTGTATAACAACGTCTCTGTCGGTGCGCTGGCTAAATTTTCAAACGGCAGTGGGTCAAGCGCAACAAGGTATTTTAACCTCTCCTCATACGCGAGCTTTTCCTCTGTGTCGTCAAACATAATACCAACTAAGTTAATACCGCTTGTCACCGTACTCGTAATGCCTATTATTACAAAAAGGCACACCAATGCGCCAAGAAGTTGCCTTAAGCGGCGTCTTCTTTGTAATTGGCGCCTTTTTACGGCCTCGTTAGACTCAATTTTTTTTGCATCTGACATTTATTCGGTCAATCCTTTCGGCAAAAAATAATATTTTAAAAAAGTAAACATTTGTCAAAACTCTTTATTAAATAAGCTTGTCATGGTATTATAACATATAGCGGATAAAAAATCAAAATGTATTTTGTCATAGTTTGCACTCACTGCAAAGCGTGTGCACTTAAATATCCGCAAATATTATTGCGCTTTTAAAACTCGGAGGTTACAATGGACAAAAACGACAGCACTGAAAATTTAATTTATTTAAACGAGCACGGCGATTTTAAGGCCGATGTAATAAAGGAGCAAGTTGGCGATACAGAGATTGAAAAAGTAGTGCTTTTTGCGGCTGATTGCGGCGAGTACGACATGGAGAAAAGCCTTAAAGAGCTAGCCCAGCTTTGCGAGGCAAATGCAATGCAATCTGTTGCAGAGGTAGTGCAAAACAGGCAGACCCCTGACGGGGCCACCTACCTGGGTGAGGGGCGCCTTGCCGAGGGCAAGCTGCTTTGCACAAACTTACAGGCAAGCTGTGCAATATTTGATTCAGAGCTCTCCGGCGGGCAAATACGCAACATAGAGGAAATTTTAGAGGTGCCTGTAATTGACCGCACAATGCTTATTTTAGAGATATTTGCAAAGCGTGCCACAACCGGCGAGGGCAAGCTACAAACAGAGCTTGCCACACTGCAATACTCTTTGCCACGCCTTATAGGCATGGGCAACGTTCTGTCGCGCCAGGGCGGCGGCGGCGGTGGCGGCGGCGGTGCTAGGCGCGGCGCCGGCGAGAGCAAGCTTGAGTACGACAGGCGCCACATAAGGCGCAGGTTAGACGCACTGCGCAAAAAATTAAGCGAACTGGAGCAAAGGCGAGAGCAAACACGCAAGAGCCGCAAAAAAAATGACGTGCCCGTAATTGCGCTTGTGGGGTACACAAACGTGGGAAAAAGCACGCTGCTAAACAAAATATGCGGCGCCGACGTACTGCAGGCGGACATGCTTTTTGCTACGCTTGACGCAACGGCAAGGCGCTTTAAACTGCCAAGCGGCCCCGAGGCCATTGCCATAGATACGGTTGGGTTTGTGTCACGTTTACCGCACAACCTTGTGCAGGCGTTTAAGAGCACGCTTGAAGAGGCCGCCTTTGCCGACATTATTATAAAAGTGTGCGACGGCTTTGACGAGGACAATGACGCACAGCTTGAGGTTACAAACGACGTTTTAAAACAGCTTGGATGTGACGATATACCGCAGATAACAGTATATAATAAGTGCGACAAAGAGGGTGCCGCTTTGCCGTTTGATAGCTCTGCTATTTGTGTAAGCGCCAAAACAGGCGCAGGCATAGACACGCTTTTACAGCGCATAGAGAGCATTTTGAGCGAGCGCATACGGCGCATATGCTTTTTACTGCCCTACGACAAGCTTACCCTTGCCGGCGCAATAAGGCAAAACGGCACCGTACTGCAAGAGGAGTACAAAGAGGACGGCGTGTATTTTGAGGGCATTGTGCGCACGCAAGACATGCACATTTATCTTCCTTATTTAACATAATATCGCTGTTTTATCCGTATTATTAAAAGGGCATGCCCAAGTAGAGCACACCCTTAAACTGCAGCAAAACTATTTTTCAAAAAGTTGCACATAAAGGCCGCGATAAATAAAATTTTTCTATCGCAAAAAGCTCTTTTGGGCAATATACTTGCGGTTTCTGCACAAAGCACCTTCGTGCTCTGCTTTAAGCGTCCGAAATATTATGTAAAATTCAGCAAAACATTCGGCATTCATCACAACTACAAGGCACTACACTTTTTAATACACTGAGGAAGGCAGTAAAAGCTACTGCCTTCCTTTTTATATGTAGTGCCATAATAACTCCCGGCAAAAATTTAACAGCATTGCGACAACTAATTAGTTTCGCCCTCAAAATTTTTTGCTCAGCCACTTATATATAAACTGAGCTATTACCGTCGATATTACCCAGTAAAGGGCCACGCCAAGTATGATTGGTTTAACGTAATCATAGGGTAAAACCTCTAGCTGGACTAAAATTGCAAGGGTTACAATAATTATTGCCTGTAATATCCAATTTGCTAAAATTGACAGTCTTGCAGCTTTACCTCTTATCATTTCTTTTCGCTCGTCGTTAAACTCTATCGTTTCATTTTCTTTTTTCTCGGCATATTCAGTCGGCCTTTTTTTCCAATATACATATTTAACAGCAGCAAACACACCAATGCACATATAGGTTGCAGCAAGCCCAATAAATATCGTAATATCAGGATATATAAAGCACAGCGCAACAAAAATTAACCCCACTAACAAATAGATAACACTTAGCCTAAATTGATTTTTCATGATTTTACATTCCTTTCATAAGTAAAAACTTCTTCAATGCTCAATTGGAAAAAATCCGATATTGCAAAAGCAAGCTCTAAAGAGGGATTGTATTTCCCGTTTTCAATAGAACTTATTGTCTGCCTTGAAACTTTCATCGCTTTGGCAAAGGCCTCTTGGCTAATTCCATTTTGTTTTCTTAATAACTCCACCTTATTCTTCAACAATAGCACCTCCTGTGTTGTAAAGTTAACTTTACATCCATAGTATATCATATCGTTTTTACTATGTCAAGTTTCCTTTACATAAAAATGCAAAAAAAGCAGACTATATTTCAAGTCTGCTAAATGGCGCATAAATAATCCTGCACGCTTTGTGGTATATTTGTCTATTTATCGTCTAAATTTTCTTTCGGCTCTGTGCCGCTGTCTGTGCCGGTGCTGTTTTGCATAGCAGACCCTTGCGCCATTTCGTTTTGCTGTTTAATAAACGCTTTTTGAAGTTCATCTCTTCTTTTATTGTTCTTTTTAACTATTTTTTTAACAATTAATACGACTATAAAAATAATTATAGCAAGTATTACAAGGCCCGGTAGCGCATATATAAAATCAATTAAAAAGTCTTGCGCACCGTCAACAAAATTGTACGCACTGGCGCTTATTGCATCTGTAACCCTTGTTGCAAACGTAACTTGCTCTTGCGGTGTGTAGCGTTCTACCTCATATATGTCAACCGTTATTGTGCAGTAGTCTATCAAGTCATCAAGCGTGCGCTGTCTTGCTGTAAAGCTCTCAATTTGATACTGAACCTCTGCAAGCTGCGCCTGCACCAACAGGAGTGTCTCCACATCCTCAGACTCGCCCATCATTGTTAAAAGTGCCTCTTCCTGTGTGCGCAATGATTTAAGTCTTGACTCAATATCGACATATTCTAGCGTGACGTCCTCTGTGTTTTCGTGCACATACTGCACGTGGCCTATGTCGCCTACAGACTGCATAAACTGCTTATAATTTTCCACAGGCACCCTTATAGTATACGATGCATACCCTCGGCTCGAGCCATAATAACCGCCGTAATACTCATCGTAGTACTCGTAGTATTCATCGGTCATCTGTGCCGATTGCGGCGGATTTTCTGAATATGTATTTGATATATAGCCGCCGAGCTCTTCTACTTTTTGCATCAGAGCATCGTTTGTTGTCCCAAATTCAAGCGTCTGCATCTCAACACTAGAGGTGTAAATAATTTTGCGGCTGCCTGTGTTTTGCTCCGCAGTGTTAGTTACATCGCCCGTCGAGACTTGCATGCCCCCACTAGCGTCGTCCGTGTATGCCGCTTGTTCATCGTACGACATGTCGACAGCGTCTTCGGAATACGTTACTTCTTCCTCGTAATAAACGTCGGCCTCAGCTGCTGTCTGTGTGTTTGCATATGCATAAGCCTCCACTGCCGGAGCCTCTGCGTATGACGAATCCACGCCCATCGAGCACGACGTAAAAATAGCCGCTATTAGAATAATAACCATTATAATTGATAGTTTTTTCATTTTATTTCCCCCTCGCATCTTTTGCCCAAAGCCGATTTACTGTGTCTTGTAAAACCGCAACTTTTAGGCGCCTTTGATTTATATACGCATTGCAAAATCAAATTATTGCATCAGTTCGATACATTTCTACGTTTTCATGAAAAAACATGCGCTGTTTTTGTAAAAAATGTCAAACAAACTGTATTTTTATACTATTTACGCCTTATAAAAACAGCACCTCGCATTGTTTTGCTCATGTTCCAAAGCGCTTATATACTATTATATTAAAACCCTTGAATAACAAATTCAAGGGTTTTTTACTTATTTTGTATAAAACGGTTGCGACTAAGGTTGTAATGCTCATTTTATTCAGGGCTATAATATGTTTCAAACCCATTATTGATAATTTTTCTATTTCTTTTTACTTGAAACGCAATCAGCACTATATTTAAAAAATCGACACCGGAGCCGCCTGCGTTAATTAAAAACAACAATAAAGTATACCCGTTAAGGAGGCCAAACAAATGCGCAACCGGCAACGCCAATAGAGAAAGTATAACAAACGGCATGCAAGACACAATGATAAATCGTCCTTTTTTTATTGGTTCATGAGTATAGACAAATCCGAGCAGACCATTAAAGCCCCAAAATATTTTATCTGACTTTAAGACATTTGGAATAAACGCCCCGTGAATAAACTCGTGCAAAATTGCATAAACAAAAGTGGCCACAATAAATATTACTATATTGATATTAAGTCTAAAATTAATAGCAATTGTATCACCTGTGAATACACTAAATATTTCCGGATTTAAAAAATATCCAAGAAAAATAACAATTGCACATAAAATAATTATAAAAGGATACGAAAACAAAATTGCAAGGGGCAAATTTTTAGGCTCCTTTATTTTTGTCCATCCTTCGTTTTCGAGTTTTTCTTTTAATTTCAAATCTG
>CAYJBO010000033.1:1183-26125 GCA_964368295.1 uncultured Bacteroides sp. | reverse complement strand
CTGCTTAGGAGGCAGTTGCTCTATCCAACTGAGCTACGGAGACATATTTAATTTTGACTAACACCTTGAGGGACGAGTGGTTAGTTATAACGTAACCTTAGGAGGGGCTCGTAATATCCATTTTACTATCAGGGCATAATTAAAATTTTAGTAAAAAACAGCAATTTCGCAAATGCATAATTTTTTACAGCTTACTTATTATATACTAAATTTAAATTAATTTCAATATTTTTTTCTAATTTATTTGCAATATTATTACATATATAAAAAATATCAGTATATTGTGCTAAATGCAGTTTATTAGCCAAAGCTAACTTTAAATAGATAAAATACCATGTGTTTTTTGCGGTTGATTTTTTAGGCGCATTTATGTTAAAATTATATAAATGTAAGAATTAACAACAATTTGTAAAAAAGGGGATTATTATGGCATTTATTTACGATGAGCCGTCTCGTACATTTGGTGAATACTTACTTGTTCCGGGTTTTTCATCTGTGGACTGTGTACCGTCCGCTGTAAGTTTAAAAACACCGCTTGTAAAGTATAAAAAAGGTAGCGAAGATTGTCCGCTAAATATGAACATTCCGATGGTTTCTGCTATTATGCAGTCTGTCTCAAACGATACTATGGCAGTTGCGCTGGCTAAAGAGGGTGGCGTAGCTTTTATATATGGCTCTCAAACAATTGAAAATGAGGCCGACATGGTGCGAAGAGTTAAAAGCTATAAAAAAGGCTTTATAATTAGCGATTCTAACGTGCGTGAGGACGCAAACTTAAACGATATTTTGCAAATGAAAGAGCAGACAGGCCACTCTACAGTTGCAGTAACCGAAGATGGCTCGCCAACAGGCAAGCTTTTGGGCATTGTTACTAGCCGTGATTACCGTATATCTCGTATGACAGGCGAAGAGCTTGTTAAAGACTTTATGACACCGTTTGATAGACTTGTGGTAGCACCCGATACAACAACTTTAAAAGAGGCGAATGACATTATATGGGAGCATAAAATTAACTCGCTTCCTTTAATTGATAAAGACGGCAACCTTGTGTGTATGGTTTTTCGCAAAGACTATGACAGCCACAAAGAAAATGTATGTGAGCTGTTAGATACTAATAAAAGCTATATTGTTGGAGCCGGCATTAATACAAGGGATTACGAAAAACGAATACCAGCACTTGTAGAGGCCGGTGCGGACGTTTTGTGTATTGACTCGTCTGAGGGTTATACCGAGTGGCAAGAAATTACAATAAGATGGGTGCGCGATACTTATGGCGACAAAGTAAAAATAGGCGCAGGCAATGTAGTTGATAAAGAGGGCTTTTTGTTTTTGGCAAATGCCGGTGCTGACTTTATTAAAGTAGGTATAGGTGGCGGATCTATTTGTATAACACGTGAGACAAAGGGTATTGGTAGGGGACAAGCTACTGCAGTAATTGAGGTAGCAAAGGCCAGGGACGAGTACTTTAAAGAAACCGGAGTTTATGTGCCTATTTGCTCGGACGGCGGTATTGTGCACGATTACCACATGACACTAGCGCTTGCCATGGGTGCCGATTTTGTAATGCTTGGCCGCTATTTTAGCCGATTTGACGAGAGTCCGACGGCAAAATTGCGTATAAACGGAACATATGTTAAAGAGTACTGGGGCGAGGGCAGCAACAGAGCACGCAACTGGCAGCGCTATGATGTAGGCGGCAAAGGTGGCCTTACTTTTGAAGAGGGCGTGGACAGTTATGTGCCATATGCCGGCGCACTAAAAGACGGCGTAAATGTTACACTTGCTAAGGTAAAGCATACTATGTGCAACTGCGGTGCACTTAATATTGAGCAATTACAACAAAATTCAAAGCTTACACTTGTTTCTTCAACAAGCATTGTAGAGGGCGGAAGCCACGATGTTATACTTAAAACTAAAGCATCTGTTGCAACAGATTAATTATTAATATAATTTTAATTAGAAATTGTAAGATAGTGTTTGCATTATTTATGTAAACGGGCAAAAATACAGCCCGATATTGCATTTTAATACGAATAAACGTTTATTAATAATTAGCTTTACGTTTAATAACTTGAAATAAATAAAATTAGCTGCAACATAAGAGTAACACAATTTTAGTGTGCTCTTATGTTGCTTTTTTTATATATTAATTTATATTTATATAATTTTTTGAAAAATACTATTGACAGTTGAGTATATGTTCAACTATAATATAATTGAATAGATATTCAACTATTATTTTAAGGAGATTTTATCATGACTAAAATATTAAAACTTGAGGGAATAGATTGTGCTAATTGTGCGGCGAAAATTGAGCGTGGAATATCCAAAATTAAGGGCGTTGAAGAGGCAAATGTAGATTTTATGACTACAAAGTTGTTTTTAGACGCTGCGGTAATAGACGATTCGCTTATAGATGCCATAAAAGCGGTTGTGCGCAAAGTAGATTCTAATGTAGTTGTGAAAGGGGTATAGGAAAGTAGTGGGAATTAAAAAAATAGTATTAAAACTTGTAGTAGGCGGAAGTATTGCTGCATTGGGTTTGCTTGGCTTATTTGGGCAGTACGTATCCCTTGCCCTAATTATAATTGGTTATTTGGTTGTAGGTGCAGATGTTCTTTTAGAAGCTATTAAAAATGTTTTTAAAGGCAATGCGCTAGATGAAAACTTTTTGATGAGTATTGCCACAGTGGGCGCATTTATTTTAGGCGAGTCGGCGGAGGCAGTTTTTGTTATGGTTTTTTACCAAATAGGAGAGGCCTTCCAATGTTATGCTGTGGGCAAATCTCGCAAGTCAATATCACAGCTTATGGACATTCGCCCTGAGTTTGCAAATGTAAAGCGTGATGGCGATATTGTAAAAGTAGAGCCTGACGAGGTAATGGTAGACGAAATAATAGTTGTAAAACCGGGAGAAAAAATACCGCTTGACGGCGTTGTTATTGAGGGAATGGGTGCAGTAGACACAAGGGCGTTAACAGGGGAGGCACTGCCCGAAGACGTCGAGATAGGAAGTAGCGTGCTCTCCGGATGTATAAGCATAAACGGTAGGTTAACGGTTAAGGTTATAAGAACGTATACCGATTCTACCGTAGCGAAGATATTAGATTTAGTTGAAAATGCAAGTGCAAGAAAGTCGAAATCTGAGAAGTTTATTACAAAGTTTGCAAGGTATTACACGCCATGTGTAGTAATAGCGGCCGTAATACTTGCTGTTGTACCGCCGCTTTTAAGCCTTGGCACCTTTTATGATTGGTTTTACAGGGCTCTTTCATTTTTAGTAATATCCTGCCCATGTGCACTTGTTATATCTATACCGCTTGGATTTTTTGGCGGCATTGGCGGTGCGGCCAAAAATGGTGTTTTAATGAAGGGCTCGAGCTATGTTGAGTCTCTTGCCAAAGCGGATGTTGTTGTTTTTGATAAGACGGGCACACTTACAAAAGGTGAATTTATAATAAAGCAGATATTAAATGAAGAAGGCTTAACACAAGAAGAACTATTAGAAGTTGCCGCAATTGCAGAGAGTTCGTCAAATCACCCAATTGCGCAATCCATTGTAAAAGAGTATGGCAAAAAAATAACACAAACGCTTGAAAGCGTTGACGAAATAGCGGGCAAAGGCATTAAAGTGTCATATGGCAAAAGCGTTGTTTATGCCGGTAACGACAAATTGTTAGACGAGATTGGCGTGCAATACCGCAAGGTAGACACTGTGGGTAGCGTTGTGCATATTGTTAGAGATAGCACATATTTAGGCTGTGTTTTAGTGTCTGATGAAGTAAAAAAAGATAGTGCTGACACGGTAAGTGCGCTAAAACGCATGGGCATTAAAAAAACTATTATGCTAACAGGCGACAAAGACGAAGCAGCAAAGGCGATAGGCAAAGAAGTTGGGGTAGATGTGGTTTATAGCGAGCTGCTCCCGGCAGATAAGGTGCAAATAGCAGAAAAAGAAATTGCAAAAGTAAAAAAGAAACGCACGCTTGCATACGTTGGCGACGGCATAAACGATGCGCCGGTACTTGCTAGGGCAGATGTGGGAATCGCAATGGGTGGGGCAGGCTCTCACGCGGCTATAGAAGCGGCGGATGTTGTAATAATAAACGATGAACCGTCAAAAATTGTTACAGCTATTAAAATTGCTAAAAAAACATTATCTATAGTAAAACAAAATATTGCGCTTGCATTTATTATAAAAGCACTAATTATGGTGCTTGCAGCATTTGGCTTGTCGGGGCTTTGGGCGGCAATTTTTGCCGACGTTGGAGTGGCAGTGCTAGTAAGTGTATTTATACCCAATTAAGGAGGCAATTTTATGGCAAAACAAACTTGCGATTGCGACGCAACTGACGCAAAAGTTGTTGACAAAATTAAAGAAAAACTTGAGAATGAAATAAACGCAAGTGTTGTTTCTAACTTTTTTAAAGTAATTGGAGACGAGACAAGGCTTAAAATTTTGCTTGTGCTGTCTGAAAACACTATTTGTGTAAATGACATTGCGGTAATTTTAAACATGACTAAATCGGCTGTGTCACATCAGTTGAGGGTATTAAAAAACTCACGCCATATAAAGTCGGTTAAAGTAGGTAAAAATGTGTATTACTCTATCGGCGACAGCCATGTTGTGGAGATATTAAAACAGGCGATAGTTCACTCAAAACACAAATAAATAGGGCTTTTAAATAGTTTATTTGGGCTGAAAAAATAAAAATTAAAATTTAAAAATTTTAATTTAGCGGGGGATATTATGGCAGAAAACAGAGCGTTTAAAATGAAATTTAACGAGACATATCCGCTTTATGTGGCAAAAGCAGAGCGAAAAGGCAGAACAAAGGATGAAGTAGACATAATAATTTGCTGGCTTACGGGTTATAGCAAACAAGAGCTAAATGCATTATTAAACGAGCCCATTGAGATGGAGAATTTTTTTGAACTCGCGCCAAACCCAAGTCCAAAAAGGCATTTAATTACGGGTTCCATTTGTGGCGTAAAGATTAGCGAAATTGAAGAGCCGATTATGAAAGAGATAAGATATCTTGACAAATTGGTTGATGAACTTGCAAAGGGTAAAGCGCTGGACAAAATATTGAGAAAATAAGTTAGGGCTTATAATAAAATGGCGATGTGTATAACACACATCGCCATTTTAGTTTGTAAATATAGCACCTAGCATGTGCCTTTATTGCAAGTAAAAACAAAATTAAGCGCGTTTACGCTTTTTTTTGCGCTAGCCGTTTTTTGCAAGTGAGGGATGAGGCTAATGGTTATACTCTATTAAACTTTAAAGTATATACTTGAAGCTAGCTATAATGCCTGCGTTTTAAGCCATGTATAAAGCTTCTAGCATTGTGTTTGCGGTTATCTCGTACGTTCTTCCGTCAATAATTTTAATGTTTTCTTTGCCTGTTACATTCGGTAGGGCGCTGCGTTCTGTAAGCTCTACCGTAAAAGTAACAGGTTTTTTTACGGTGTAAATATTTGCGTTTTTGTAGTTTTCTATGGCCTGTTTTGTCTTGCTTGCAATTAGCGCATAAGCTTGCTTTGGGGGCAATAACAGCCCGCCGCAAACACTAAGCGATTTTTTAACCTCACACGTTGTCACGTGTGAGAGTAAAACTTTTGCCTCTCCGCAAGCCTTATCATCGCCAGAAACCATTATAACAGGCTTGTTGTATTCGCCTACAATAATTGCATCAATTGCGATTTCTCCCGATAATTCGCCGTTGATTTTATAGTTTTGTATGCCTTTACTGCTAAAGGTATGCTCTAAAATTGCATCTTTTGTGCCAGCCATAGCATGGTAGCCCAACAATATTACCGCATCGCACTCTTCAATAAATGCAAAACGGTTTGTGCCTGTGTTGCCCAATATACAATAGTCTATGTGCTCGGCTACGCCTTGCCAGTCAACATTGTCGGCTGCGGCATGGCAATCTCTAACATAAACTTTGTCGGCACCTGCCTCTTTGCAAGCCTTGGCGCAAACATTAATATCATTTAGCATAAGCTTGCATGCCTTTTCGTATTCGGCCGTACCTTTTGGCCCTACTTGGCCGGGTGAGTATATGCCGCTAATTCCTTCCATGTCTGCCATTATGTAAATATTCATAATAAAACCGCCTTAAATTATTGGGTGTTTTAATAATTATATTAAAAAAAAGCTGAATACGCAATATAAATAATAAAACAAATTTAGCTTTTAACAAATACACACAATGTATCATGTTTAGTGTAATATTTGCCAAGAAAAAATCATATAACGTGATAAAATTTAAATACACAAATATTTACAAAGAGGTGCAAGTATGAATTTTGCAATAATAGGGTGCGGTGTTATAGCTACAACACATGTTCAGGCATTAAATCAATTAAAAGAAGATAATTGCATATTGTATGCGGCGTGTGACATTATTAAGGACAAGGCAGATGATTTTGCAAAACAATATAATGTGCCTAAAGTTTACTACGATTATAACGATCTGCTTAAAGATGAAAATGTCGATATAGTATGTGTTTGTATCCCTAGCGGGCTACATGCAGAGGCTTGTATAGCCGCATCAAAAGCCAAAAAGGCAATTGTGTGCGAAAAACCAATGGATGTAACCCCTGAAAAAATAACTGAAGTTATAAAAGAGATAGAAGACAGCAAAGTTAAAATGCAGTGTGTTTTTCAAAGGCGGATTATGCCCGTTGCACAGGAGATTAAAAAAATAATTGCCGAGGGAAAACTGGGTAAAATAGCAATGGCGTGCGCAGACTTAAGGTATTACCGTGATCAGGCGTATTACAACAGTGCCGACTGGCGCGCAACTTGGGACCTTGATGGCGGCGGCGCACTTATGAACCAAGGTGTGCATGGTGTGGATTTGATACTTTGGATGCTTGGCGACGAGATAAAAACTGTATTTGGCAAAGTAGCCACTTTAACACATGATATACAGGTAGAGGATAATGCGCTGGCAGTGATAGAAATGAAGAGCGGAACACTTTGCTCTATACAAAGTTCTACTTCGGCCTACCCCGGTTTGCTAACAACTTTTTCAATTCATGGCGAGCTCGGCAGCGTATCGTTTAACGACGAAAAAGTGTTGGAGTGGAATTTTATAGATGAGAATAACACGCCTGTGCGCCCTGATATAGGCGAAAAAGTAGGCGGAGATAAGAGCGCAATACAAATAGGCAATAAAGGCCATGTCGTGCTGTTAAAAGATATAGCAGATGCTGTTAAAAACGACCGACAAACAATTATACCTATTAGCGAGAGCATAACGGCTGTAAAGGTTATATGCGATATTTATAAGTCCTCAAAGACGGGCATACCTGTAGAATGGTAAAAAGCAATTAGGCAAATAAATAAATGGGATGATGCGTGAGCATCATCCCATTTGAAATTATATAATACTAAAAATGCATTATTCTGTATGCCCTAGGCGACATGCCCTGGACTTTTCTAAAAGTGCGTGAAAAATGAGTTGAATCGTTAAAGCCAACCTCAAATCCTACCCACGTAATTGAATTTTGCGGATGCTTTAAGAGCTCTACAGCTTTTTGTATCCTAACATCAATTAAATATTCAACAAAAGTGCGGTTGGTTATCATTTTAAACAGGTAGCAAAAGTATGTCTTAGAAATCATCGAGATTTTGCAAACATCTTCAAGTTTTAAAGGCTTGTTATAATTTGTGTCTATATATTCAATTGCATTTTCAACTAAAGGTCTGTATTTCTCATGCAAAATAGTTATGTTTTCGCAGATGGGTGACTTTTTATACTCTCTTGAAATAATAATTAGCATATTAATAATTTCGGCACTGATTAATTGCTCAAAATATAGGTCGCATTTTGTGTATTCGCTCAACATATATTTCATGCGGCTTTTTATCAGCTCAGATATCTCAGGCCTTAATTTAAAGCCCGAATAAAGGTCAGGAGAATCGCATAAAAAGCAATATATTGACGAAAAACTTAAAATAGAATTATATAAATCTTTGAACATGGTATTTTCGCTCATGTTAAAAAAATACTCGTAAGAAAACTCGCAACAAATTATTTCAGAGTTTTTAAGAGGTATGGTAGTGTGCTCTTTTTTTCGCGGTATTATAAAAACATCGTCTTTTGACAACACGTGTTTTGTTCCCTCAACTATATTCTCACAAATTCCTTTTAATACATACCAAATTTGCATATAATCATGATAGTGCATCCTTTCACCTGAAGGGTTTTCGTCACTAACTTTATAAAGCTTGCAAATTTTGCTTTGTGTAAACATTGCGTCTTTTTTAAAATAAAGTAAATTTTCGTTTAAAGGCATTTTCGATACCTCCTTTTTTAAATTATATCTATAATAACACGTTTTGTGATTTTACGCAATATCGTTAATTTAATAAAAGCGCATGTATAAATATTAATTTATACATGCGCTTTGTATTAAAATATGTATTTTTATTAATAATCGAGCATTAAAAACAGCTGCCAATAAAGTATATGGCTTAAATATCAATAGCTCCACTTTGGAGCTCACGCTTAATAAAACCGTCAACATGGCTACTAATAATAAAGCAATTATAGGCATCATCTGATTTTAATATGCTAAACTTTCCGTCAATTTCTATCAAAGCCGTGCAATCTTCTAATGCAATGCCATTTATATTATCATGGGCTATCATCTCGTCAAATCCGTCTCTTCCACTCTCGTTATAATGAGGACAATGAGCAAAATTTAAAATGCCCAATCCGGCTACTTTTGAAAAAGCACAGTTATATCCATTTTCATAGGCGTCACTATCGCTGTGCCCCCATTTAAACCAGCAAATTGAGCCGGCACTTAGGCCGGACATAACAACACCCTTGTCATAAGCTAATTTTAAATAAGTGTCTACATTATTTTCTCTCCAAATATTCATCATTTTTCTGGTGTTTCCGCCGCCCACATAGACAATATCTGCACTTAAAATTTTATCTTTAATTTCTTGCTCTGATAGATTTTTATGTGTCAAACACAAACTGTCTACAACACAGTTTAAAGATGAAAAATACTCAAAAACACTGTCGATATAACCTTGTGCATCGCTAGAAGCTGTGGGGATAAATATAACTTTAGGTGTATTTTTTTTCGCTAAACTTACTATAAATTTATCTATTGCGAGCGTTTCGTTTTTTGTTAATTCACCGCCGCCAATAGCAACTATTTTGCCCATTTTTGCTCCTCCAATTATGCAATTAAACCTTAAATTTTGCGGGTTGTTTATTTTTTTATGGCAGTGCTGTGCATGTGCCAATTTATACTATTATACATTAATATAAATTTGGCCGCAAGAAAAGATTATTTGTTGCAATAACTCCGGCAAGCATAGCATTTTTATCCGCACTTTTTTGGCCTAGTAGGCCCGTACACCCTATAAACAAAAGGAAGGATAGCACTACAATTAAAGCTGTAATGCTATCCTTGATAATCCAAAATAATCCGGCTGTGTAAAAGGGTGGCCGCAAAGTTATTTTACAACACTTTTTTAACGCATTTTTTGTTGTCGGCGGTTTATTATCGGTTAGTGTTTAAGGGTAAATTGCGGCGAGAGTGTTTTATTTTGCAAAGTCGCAAAGATCAATAACTTTGCCGTTTAAGGTGCGAGATTCCTCTGCTGCAAGCGCCATAACATGGCTCTCAATGGAGGCGTCTATACTTGTAAGTGCAGCAATACTGTCGCTGGACATAAGCTCAAAGGCGTTTTGCATAAGCGCCATATCACCGCCGCCGTGCCCTGCAAATTCGTCTTTGTCTTTGCCTAAGTTAATTGTACGCTCCGGTTTGCCAAACTGCCTTACGTATATAATATTGCTCAACATATCTCCTTCAATTTCGCCAAGGCTACCCGTTATTTTAATGCTGCGGTAACATTCTTGCGTAAAGGCAGACATGGTAAATGTGGCGGTTATGTTGCCTTCAAATTCCATGCTTAAAACTTGATGATCGGCAACATCATTATCACAGTGATAAACGCATCTTCCGTAATCGCCATTTTGCAGGGCATCGTATATATTATCTTTTGTAGGCGCGTTATTAAGCACGCTACAAGGCCAGCCGGTACCGTTTGTGTAAAGTCCGCTGCGCTCATTTGTCAAATATATTTTCTCTGCATCATAGGGGCAATCATCCTTAATTTTGCAACCGTCTAGACAGCGGTGGGCACAGCCCTTGGGCGCTTTATCTTCTTTAAAAACATTTAAGCCGCCAAAGGAGCTAAGCCTAACACATGGCTTGGAAATAAGCCATCTTATTATATCCATATCGTGGCAACACTTAGCTAGTATAGAGGGGCTCGACTCATCTTTTTTGCGCCATTTACCTCTGACATAACTGTGTGCAAAATGCCAATATGCTACGTTTTCAACGGCGTCAAGTGTCTGTATTTCGCCTATGGTGTTTTCGTTTAATAAATTTTTTATTATGCTGTAAAACTGAGTGTAGCGCAAAACATGGCAAACTATAACAAGGCGCTTTGCCTCATGCGCCTTTTTTTTCAGTGTGAGGCATTCTTGCAGGTAAGGGGAGATGGGCTTTTCTAATATAAGGTGGTAATTTTTGTCTAGCGCCTGTGTGGCGTGTTCCACATGCTGCTTGTCTTGCGTCGAAATTATCATCATGTCTGCTAATCTGTCTTGTTTTAACATTTCTTCGGCACTGCTAAAACACATGTCGGCCGAAACGCCATATTCTTTTTGCAATATCTCTAAGCGCTGAGGGTCTACATCTGCGCCGGCAACAATTTGCATGTTGCCGGGGTTCTTTTTGACATAAGGTGCGTATGCTTCTATGCCACGTGCACCGCAACCGCAAATTGCCAAGGTGATTTTTTTATTATTACTCATAATTAGCTCCTAAAATGTGTTAAATATCTATTTTGCAAGCAGAGACAATCTCTCCTATTGCATAGCTACCAAATATCGTTTTATCGTCTTTTATTGTGTATTCAAGCACAGGCTCCAACAACTCTTGCATCTCGTCTTTGCCTTTTGTAAAATCGCTTAATCTAGCGCAAGCTGTTATTAAGCGTGCCCTTACTGCGCCTATTCTGCCGTCAATTACTTCAAAGCCAAAAGGGTTGTTTGTGCTCTTCCAAAGTTCCCAATATATCTTTTGAAAGTTTTCTGTCTCTTTTATAACTGCTTGCATATAGTCGCAAAGCTTTTGGGCCTCTTTATAATCTTTATTTACAACAATAGTTTTAGCGCAATTATTCCAGTGGCATTTGCCTAAAATAATTTTTGCAAGACTTGCATAAAATTTATAAAGCAGTGCATAGTGCTTTTCGCTCTGTGCATAATTCTCATACTCTTCAACTAGCTTTTTGTAGTGGGTTTCAATATCAATGCCCTTAAAATCCTCGGCATATAGCTGTATTAACGGGTCTTGATACAAGAGCATTTTTGCGGCGTTAACAGGCCTTGCCTCTCCGCTTTTCATTCCCTCTACACGGTTAAAATCAGTCAATTTCCAAAAGGCGTCAAAATTTGCGTCGCAACAGGTTTCAAAGCGTTTTTTTAAGTTGCTTATAGTGGAGTCTTGCGTATAACAAAACTCGGCAAAAAATTGGACGCCGGGTAAAATTGTGGTGATGTTAGCCTCGGCACCGTTGTCGCCCCATGCTGTTGCAAGCACTGTTTTTGTGCCGTTTTTTAAGCATGAGTTTAGTGCAGGTATTGTGTTTTGCAAGGTGTGGTCGTAATCCGGGGCTGGGCCGCCAAATACCCAAATTGCACCGGCAAATGCCGTTTTTGCGCCAAGCTGTCTGTGCTTATCAAACATTTCATCATAAGACGATTGCTTGTTATGGTAGTAGTCCCAATAAACAAGCTCAACGTTTGGCAGCACGCTATCAATAGCACTTTGCGATACAACGCTGTCATAATACAAATTATTTACAGAGTCCGGCCTAAAGTACATATCACTCCACATCATCGTATCAAGGCCTAATTTATCGGTTATCTCTACAACTCTTTTTAAGTGCCTTTTAATAATGGTATGTGGGTTTTCGTAGCCGTGTTTTTTTAAATGGGTGCCAAGCCCTATTCCGTGCGCCTCGTCCATTCCTATATGTACACGTTTAGAGCGGTAGGGCCTGGTAGCCGCTGTAATTGCCTTTTCTAAAAACTCATATGTCTCTTCACTGTCGGTAAGTAAAACCTCTTCGGTGTCGGACAAGTAATACATTTTAGGCCAGCGTATAGCCCTGTTTAAGTGCCCCAGAGTTTGTATGCATGGACACATCTCTATGCCAAATTTAAATGCATAATCGTCAAGTTCTTTTAATTCTTCGTATGTGTAACGCCCGCGCATATAACCAAAGTACGGATACTCGGGAACCTCGTAAGTGTCCTCGGTGTAAAGCATTATCAAGTTAACACCCATCAGGCTGAATTTTTTTATTATATCTTTAAGTGCACCTACATGCATAACCGCATTGCGCGAGGCATCTACCATAACTCCCAACGTGTCAAAACATGGGTTTTGATTAATCGTACCCTCAAAACTCGTATCACAATTAATTAATTGCTTAACATAAGAAAGTCCACGCCAAATTTGTATATTTTTTGCGTAATAAATTTTAATGTTATTTAGGTCTTTTTCAATTTTAAATTCTCCACAAGGAAAAAACTCAATCGTTGTGCCTATGTCATTATTGCTGCGTTGCATATCCAACATATTGCTTAATTCATCAAAACATTCCGTAAAAGAATCTGGAACAATGCCTTTGATATTTACACTAAAACTCAAAAAATCATCCTCTCTTGTAAATTTGCTCGCAATTTAATTTGATTTTATCATATCTAAAAGACAAAAACTATATTATTTGTTCAAAAACCGTTTCTTTTTTTACAAATTGTCAAATGAAAAAGGAATATTTAACATGTATCACACCATTTGTTATGATACAATTATGTAAATAAGTAATATAGGGGGATATTTATGAAGATTGCACTTATAACCGACGAAATAACACAAGATTTTAACGAGAGCCTCGCTTTTGCGATAGAGCACAAATTATCTGCGCTCGAATTTCGCTCTATGGACGATAAGGCTATTCATTTAATTGACGATAAGACGCTGAGAGAGTGGAAAGAAAAACTTGATGAAAATAATATAAAAACGTGCTGTATTGCCGGCTCTTTTTACAAGTGTGAGCCGCTGGAGCATTTAATTGAAGATGAGCTCGCAAAGCTTGAGAGACTGTGCGAGCAGGCCGATATTTTAGATACAAAATATATACGTGGGTTTGCTTTTTTTGCAAGTGATAGCGGCGCAATGAGCGCAAAAGAAATAGCGCCTTACTTTAAAAAGCCTATTGAAATTTTAGAAAAGTACGATAAAGTGTTGCTGCTAGAGGCAGACCCAAGCGTAAACACGCCCACACACGCCGCATTGGCAGAGTGCCTTAAAGAAATACAAAACGAGCGAGTAGCTGCCATTTTTGATCCGGGTAACTCAATATATGCAATTCCTCCCGAAAAGCCGTACCCAACAGCTTATGAGGCGATAAAACCATTTATAAAACACATACATATTAAAGATAGCATACACGCACAAAGCGACAGCTACTGTGTTAAAGTTGGCACGGGAGAAGTTGATTATGAAAACCTTTTAAAAGCTATTTTGAGCGATGGCTACAGCGGTTATTTTTCTATGGAAACCCATTACAGGCACAATGTACAGCTTAGCGAGGAGCAGATGAAGCGCCCGGGCGGAAGTGATTTTTCAAATGGCGGTAAAGAGGCAACTGCTGAGAGCATTGAAGCGTTAAAGCAAATTGCAAAGAAAATAGAACTAGGCAAATAAATTTGTAAAATAAATAATAGCTAATATTATAAGTATAGGCTAACTTTTTGGGTGGACATTAAAATGATAACTGTTTTAAAAAATTGCAATTTAATCCAGCAGGACAAATCAGGATTATTCGACATAATACTTAAAGATGAGCTAATAAAGGAAGTACTGCCAGCGCAAAACACCGCAATAGAAGGCGCAAAAGTTTATGATATTAAGGGCAAAAACACTAGCGCCGGCTTTATTGATATACATGTGCATGGCGGCGGGGGACACGACTTTATGGACGGGACGGCTAAGGCTTATGAGGGTGTTGCAGCATTTCATATAAAACATGGCACAACATCGCTAACCCCAACTACCGTTGCATCTACAAAAGAAGAGCTCTTAAAATGTTGTGAGCTGTTTGACGCATGCAAAAATAAATTTAATAACGCAAGCAGATTGACAGGACTACACCTAGAGGGGCCGTACATAAGCCCGCTACAGGCAGGTGCGTTGGATCCCAACAGCATAAAAGGGCCCGACAGGCAAGAATATGTTGATATATTGAGCAAAACAAGTGGTATTACAAGATGGACGATTGCGCCGGAGATGAACGGAGCATTAGAAATGGCGGATTTTTTAGCACAAAGGGGAATTCTTGCAAGTGTAGGGCACAGCAATGCGACATTGCAAGAGGTAGAAAAGGCTATACAGCATGGGTTTTTGCATGTTACACATTTGTACTCTGCTATGTCAGGCGTAACTAGGGTTGACGGGTTTCGCTATGGCGGAGTAATTGAGAGTGCTTATCTGTTTGAAGATTTGACGAGCGAAATAATTGCAGATGGTTGCCATTTGCCTAAAGAATTATTGCAGCTGGCATATAAATTTATAGGCGCCGATAGGCTTGCGCTTGTCACAGACGCTATGCGAGGGGCAGGCAGTACACAGGGAGAGAGTATTTTAGGCAGTTTGCAAAATGGGCAAAGTGTAATAATAGAGGATGGCGTGGCAAAAATGCCGGACAGGAAAGCATTTGCCGGTAGCATTGCAACTGCTGATAGGCTTGTGCGTACAATGATTAAAACCGCACAGGTACCGCTTGTGGACGCAATAAAAATGATAACACAAACGCCGGCTAAAATTATTGGCAGCTATGACAAGTTTGGCAGTATCGAGCGTGGAAAGTATGCAGATATTGTAATTTTTGATGATGATATAAACATTGAAAAAGTTTTTTTAACCGGCAATTTAGCAGTTAATAACAATATAAGAGGTGAAGGGAATTGATTAAATCATTTAAGGCAGAGAAGTTGACGGTAAATGTGTATGAGACAAGAGGCGAGATGGGAAGTAGTGCGGCACACGACATAAAAACGTGCATAAGCAACATACTTAAACAAAAGAACGAGTGCAATATTATTTTTGCCGCGGCGCCATCTCAAAACGAGGTATTAGATGTTTTAGCAAATAGCAAAGATATTGATTTTACTAAGATAAATGCGTTCCATATGGATGAATATATTGGCCTTGATGCCGATGCACCACAGGGGTTTGGGAATTTTTTAAAAAATGCGCTATTTGGCAAGGTTAATTTTAAACAGGTGTTTTATTTGGCAGCTAGCAGTGATGACATAAATAAAGAATGTGAAAGATATTCGCAGCTTTTAAAACAATACCCTGCGGATATTATTTGCATGGGCATAGGCGAAAATGGCCATATAGCTTTTAACGACCCGCCTGTTGCGGATTTTAACGATGCTGTTTATGTAAAAAAAGTGCAGTTGGATGAGCTTTGTAGGGCTCAGCAAGTTAATGATGGGTGCTTTGCAGATATTTCTCTTGTGCTAACACATGCGCTAACGCTGACGATACCCGTTTTAACAGCGCCAAAAAATATATTTTGTGTAGTGCCTAACACGGCAAAGGCAAACGCTGTAAAAGACACTGTAAATGGTGAGATTAGCACTAGTTGCCCTGCAAGTATTTTGCGCACTTGTGACAATGCCATATTGTACTTAGACAAAAACAGTGCGCAATTTTTATAGTAAATCATATTAAAGAATGGGAATGTTATGAAAAATTATCACGTAGTTGTTTGTGGGGCAAGCCTTGGCGGAATACAGGCCGCAATCTCGGCTTGTAAGGACGGCAAAAAAGTACTTTTAACTGAGGAATCTGTATGGATAGGCGGACAGTTAACGACACAAGCTGTGCCGCCCGACGAGCACAGATGGATAGAAAAAACAGGCTGCACACAAACTTACCGTAAATTTAGGCAAGACGTGCGCAATTACTATAGAAACTTAGATAATATTGCCGACGAAATTAAAACAAAAGAGTGTTTTTGTCCGGGCAATTCTTGGGTTTCGAGGTTGGCGCATGAGCCCAAAGTCGCACTCGAAATATTAAATTCGTACATAAAGCCCTTTATTGATGACGGTTTATTAACTGTTGCGTACCAAACTGTGCCGATAAGTGCCACATTGGAGCATGATGAAATTAAAACGCTCACAATTAAAAACCTTGTTACAAAACAGCAAGAGCAAGTTGCGGCAGATTACTTTTTAGATGCAACCGACTGCGGAGATTTACTGCCTGTTGTAGGTGCAGAGTACAGGACGGGCGCAGAGAGCAAAGCCGATTTTTTAGAGCCGCATGCACCTCAAATTGCCGACAAAGACGATATGCAGCCTATAACTTGGGTTTGTGCAGTAGAACTTTTAGGCGACGAAGACGAGGGTGTTTATAAAATTGCAAAGCCGGAGATGTACGATTATTTTGCAGGTTTAAATGTGCCATACGACGACAACAAGTTATTTAGCTGGTATTTACCCGATGCTGTTTTGCAAAAGAAAAAGAAGTGGGCGTTTTACGATGATGAAATTAGAGAGGGAAGTAAGGGGCTTTTTTCGTATCGCCGCATTATTGCAAAAGACAATTACAAAGGCAATATAAACGAAGTTTCGCTTATAAACTGGCCGCAGAATGATTTTCATCTGTGCAATATTTACGACACAGAAAACGCAGACTATAACAAATATATGGCAAGGCAGCTTACACTGTCGTTTGTTTATTACATGCAAAATGAGATGCAAAGGGCAGACGGTAGCAAAGGCTACAAGGTGAGATTGCGCGGTGATGTTACAGGCACTGCCGACGGACTTGCCCTTATGCCGTATATAAGAGAAAGCCGCCGAATAGTTGGAGAGTACACGGTTAAAGAACAAGACGTTGCTAAAACGGATAGAGATACTACGGACTTTGCAACGTTTGACGACAGCATAGGCGTGGGTAGCTACTGCATAGACTTACATGTGACAACAAAGACGGGCACTTTTTTGTATGAGCCGGCTCGCCCGTTTGAAATTCCTCTCGGCAGTTTGATTCCTAAAAGAATTAATAATTTAATAGCCGCCTGTAAAAATATATCGTGCACACATTTGACAAATGGTTGCTATAGGCTGCACCCGGTTGAGTGGAATATTGGCGAGGCAGCTGGGCATTTAGCCGCATTTTGCATAAATAACAACATGTCGCCAAGGCAGGTAAGGCAAGAAAAGCTGAGAGACTTCCAAGATACGTTATTGCAAAACGGGGTTATGCTACACTGGGATAAAGCTGAGATGTGGGATTTATAACTAAAATTTTACGGAGTATAAAACGAAATTATACACCCTCTATTAAAAGGAGTTTACAACATGATTAAAATTTGTTTTGTCGGTGCAGGTAGTACAATTTTTTCTAAAAATATTTTGGGCGATGTAATGCTTACAGAGTGTTTGAGTGATGCCGAAATTGCGCTTTATGACATTAGCGCAGTGCGCATAGAAGAGAGCCTAAAAACACTTAGCGCAATAAACGCCGCGCAAAATAATTCAAGGACAACATTTAAAACGTACGTGGGCGAGGAAAACAGAAAAGCGGCACTTAAAGACAGCACATTTGTTGTTTGTGCAATACAAGTAGGTGGCTATGACCCGTGTACTATAACAGATTTTGAGATACCGAAAAAATATGGGCTTAACCAAACAATAGCAGACACCGTAGGCATTGGCGGCATAATGCGCGGCCTTAGAACAATGAATGTCTTTGAGGGTATTGCACGTGACATGGAGGAAGTGTGCAAGGACGCATGGCTAATAAATTACGTTAACCCGATGTCTATTGTCACCGGCTTTATGCAAAGATATACAAATGTAAAGACTATAGGGCTTTGTCATTCTGTGCAAACGTGCGTTAAGCACCTTTTTGAGGGTATAGGCATGGAGGATAAAATTGACGAGACAACGTCGCTTATAGCAGGTGTAAACCACATGGCGTGGCTGCTGGAGCTAAGGGACAAAGACGGCAACGACATATACCCCAAAGTAAAGCAGATGGCCCTTGAAAAAAGCGCTAAAGAAAAGCATAAAGACATGGTGCGCTATGAGTACATAAAGCATCTGGGCTATTATTGTACAGAGTCTAGTGAGCACAATGCGGAGTACAATCCATTTTTTATTAAAAGTAGGTACCCGCAGTTTATAGAGGAGTTTAATATTCCTCTGGACGAGTATCCGAGACGTTGCTTGCGCTTTATAGACGAGTGGAACACAAAAAGAAACGAGATTTTGAGCGAAAACTCAAAAGAGCACGAAAAAAGCCTTGAATATGCCGCAAGAATAATGAGTGCCATAGTGACAAATGTGCCCGATAAAATAGGCGGAAATTTAATTAATAGGGGACTTATTGAAAATTTACCCGATGAGGCCTGTGTAGAGGTGCCTTGCCTTGTGGACGCAAGCGGAATTAACGGTGTTAAAGTAGGGCGGTTACCGCTGCAACTTGCGGCAATGAACATGGGTATTATTAACCCTCAGCTTTTGACTATTGAGGCGCATGTAACAAAGAAAAAAGAGCACATTTACCATGCGGCAATGATGGACCCACACACTGCGGCAGAGTTATCTATTGACGACATTAAAAAAATGTGCGATGAAATGCTTTTGGCGCATGCACCTTACCTGCCAAGTTATTATTAATTTAAAACGCTTACATACAAAGGTAAAAATAACGAGTTATAAATAAAATAACAGCGCAAAAGTAGTAGCATTATAATTTGCTGCGGCAAAGGCTGCGTGTAAATGAGCTTTGTTAATTTTGCATTGTTATAAAAAGTTAAAAAGCTGTTAAAGTTGGGTGATAGAAGCATCTACCTGACTTTAACAGCTTTTTGTGTTATTAAATTTGTCGTGTGCACCACTGCCGCAAGAAAAAAATTAAAGCTCTATACTTTATGCGCATAGACATAATATGTTTTAAAAAGCAGAAAATTTTACTTAACTAGCACTAAATAGAGTCAAAAGAAAAGTACTTGCTGTTAGTTTGCTGTGCACGATACTTTGCCGGTGTAATATGTTCGTGTGCTTTAAAATAGTTGCTAAAGTAATGAATACTTTGAAACCCTACTAATGCGGATATGTCTGATATGCTTACGTTTGAGTTTTCGAGTAGCTCTTTAGATTTTTCGAGCCTTACTTTATTTACGTACCTAATAGGCGTTATGCCAAAATGCTGTTTAAATGTATTAATTAAGGTGGTTCTGTTAATGCCTATGTATCTAGAGAGTTCTTCAATAGATATGTTGTGCATATAATTATAGTTAATATAATCAACTAAATTTTTAACAATTGTGTTTTCGTCAATGCTATCATTCCCCTGTAAAATTAAGCTGTGTGTGGGGGGCTGTTTTATGTTGTTTTTAGAGCTTACGCGCACAAGATAAACTAAAATTTCTTGTAACAGCGAGCAAATTACGCTATAATAGTGGTCTAGCTTATTTGTGCTCTCTTCAATTATTTCACCAAAGCACTTGTTGACTCTGTTTATACTTTCTACTTCTAAATGCACTTTAAGCTTACAGATGTCGTTTAAAAGCGCGCTGTTATCAACGGTGAATTTAACGTCAAACAGCTTTAAGCCTGCACTGCTTTTGTTGTTATCGTGCATTATGATGGAGTGTTGTTGTCCCGGCTGGATTAAGTAAATAAGCCCTTTTTCGAGCTCTACGCTGTCTTTTTCAATTTGCAAAACGCCCGTGCCTGCAATTACACTCAACATTTGAAAGTAATCATGGCTGTGCATGTTGTTGTCTGCGTGCTGTGTGTACTTACCACACCACAATAAGTTGCAATCCGACATATAAATAATAGTCCTCGCTTATATAATTTATGTTGCCATTATATTATACACCATATCGCTGTAATTTTACAGTTTTATAACAAAGTAATATTTGCATTAATTATTTGTATAAACTTTAATTCACATTAACTTTTTATTGCTTAAAAAATGCATCAATTTACTAATTTGCAAAAAATATTGAATATTAAACAAATACAAATTGCGCTTTAGTGTATATAATTAACGTATTAACAATATTTTTACTTTACAAACTAAAATAAATTATAGGACTGAAAATTATGAATATTTCTGTTTTAATGGATGCACCCCTATGCAAGACACTTTTTAGCGAAAAAGTTATTAATGAGCTTGAGCAAATAGGCAATGTCACCTATAACAATAGCGATACTATAACAAAAGATGATTTAATTAAGTTAGTAAAAGATGCCGATATAGCTATTACGTCATGGGGCGTTCCAACATTTGATAAAGATGTGCTCGATTCCTGCCCAAACTTAAAACTAATAGCACATGCAGCAGGCAGCGTAAAAAGCATAGTCAGCGATGAGATGTATGACCGCAATGTAAAAATAGTAAGCGGTGCAAGGGCCTTGAGTGAGGGCGTCAGCGACACAGCACTTGGGCTTACAATATGTGCTTGCAAAAATATTTTTGCGTTAAGAGATGGCACAGCTAACGGCAAATGGATAGACGATTACTCTACGGTTACCGAGATGAACGACATAACAATTGGTGTTATAGGCTGTGGATTTGCAGGCAGGCGTTACATTCAACTGTTAAATTTATTTAATATCGATGTGCTTGTGTACGACCCTGTTTTATCAGAGCAGCAGGCGCAAGAAATTGGCGCTGTAAAAGTTGAACTCGATGATATTTTTGCAAAAAGCGATGTAATATCGATACATGCACCCGAACTTGAGAGCACATACCATATTATAAACGAGCAGACTATAAGCCAGATGAAAGACGATGTAATACTTATAAACACTGCAAGAGGAAGCCTTATAGATGAGGCGGCTTTAATTAAAGCGCTAAAAAATGGCAAGTTTAAATATGTTTGTTTAGATGTTACAGACCCAGAACCGCCTGTTGCGGATAGCGAATTGAGAGCTATTAAAAATTGCATTATCACACCGCATATAGCAGGCTGTGCCAACAATGGCAAATTAAAACTTGGCACACATTCACTTGCAGAAATAAAACGCTTTTTAGCAAACGAGCCGCTTGTAAGCGAAATAACAAAAGAAATGCTTAGCACAATAGCCTAAAATCAGCTTGTTATTAAGGGAGTAAGTATGCCTACAATAGTGTCTACTCGTGTTGGAGTTATTAAAGAAAATTTAATAAAGCCGTTTGCCTTTAAAGGCGCAAACCTTACAAAGTTATGGCACATTGTTGCAGAGATAACACTGTCTGACGGCACAAAAGGCATGGGGGTTGGGGTGCAAAGCGTTTTATGGAGCGATGCAAAATGTTTTGCGGCTTATAGCGAAACGCAAAGCAATGAGAAAATGCTTAGCGTTACAAAAAAAGCGCTGCAGCTGTTAAAAGGCAGGCAGTTTAGCAACCCGCAGCAATTAATTGACGATGTGTTTCCAAGTTTGTTTAAGTTTGCAAATGATGAGCAAAACAGGACAGACGTGCCTGAAACATTTGTGCTAAACGCACTAGTAGGTGTTGACTTTGCACTTTGGCAAATATGGAATAACTTATATTCAAATGGAACATTTGCAGGCCTAGCCGAAAAGTTTGCGCCGCAATTAAAGCAGAGCTCTGATATTTTAGGCAACATACCGCTTTTAACTTACACAACGAGTGAGAGTGAGATTAAAAATATTTTAAACGATGGCACATATTTGCTAAAGATAAAAATAGGCAGTAATCCCAATAATAACTCAAACGTAAACGAGATGATTAACTGGGACAAACAGAGGTTTGAACAAATACACAATTTGGCAAAAGAATATACAACAGAGCACACAGAAAGCGCAAAGGTACTTTACTACTTAGATGCAAACGGACGATATCCAAACAAAGATGCATTGCTTTCTTTTTTAGACGGTGCGGATAAAATTGGTGCCATTGACAATATTGTTTTGTTTGAGGAGCCGATTGATGAGCACAACATTTGCGATTTAAGCGATTTGCCCGTTACATTTGCCGCGGATGAAAGCATACATAATATTGAAGATTTACAAAAGGCGATTGATGTTTATAGCTTTAAGGCGATAGCCTTGAAACCTATTGCGAAAACGCTTTCGGTAACGCTTAAAATGATAAATATGGCAATGGAAAAGAACGTTTCGTGCTTTTGTGCAGATTTAACTGTACCGCCGGTAATGCTAGATTGGAATATGAGCGTTGCCGCGGGTCTGCCTTATTTAACAGGTTTAAAAACAGGTGTTGTTGAGAGTAACGGCGTACAAAACTATGGTAACTGGCAAGAGCAAGATGCAAAATGCCCTTTGCCCAATGCGCACTTTAGAAAATTAAATGGCGGTACTTATAACATTGGAGATGATTTTTTAAGCAAAAAATTCTTGTTTGATTATCTCGTAAAATATGCAGATATTCTTGATGCTTAAAATTTTTAAACAAAATGTCAAAATGGTGTGAAATAACGTAATATTATTAAAGTATTACTTTTAGCAACATGATAAAATAAATTTAGGAGAAATGATATGTGTGCCAAAAACATTAAAACTACAGGGTTTGGGTTAATAGGTTGCGGTGCAATATCTTCTTTTCATGCAAATGCAATTAGTCAAATAGAAGATGCATTTTTATACGGAGTATTTGACGAAAACACAAGTAACAGCGAAGCGCTGGCGCAAAAAACTGGCGCAAAAGCGTTTAAAAATATAGATGATATGCTAAACGAAGATAGTATTGATGCAGTTTGTATATGTACGCCGAGTTTTTTGCATTTTCCTTTTGCAATGGAGTGCTTAAAAAAACACAAGCATATACTGGTAGAAAAACCTTTGGCGCTAAACGATTATGAGTGCGAGAAGTTAATTGATACGGCAAACGAAAATGGCGTTGTTATAAGCGCCGTTAGCCAACTTAGATACAGCGAAGACTTTATGCATGTTAAAAATGCTATAAAAAATAATGCGCTGGGCAAAATTACAAGATGCGACATTGTTATGAAATATTTTAGAGAACCCGGTTATTATACCTCTAGCCCTTGGCGTGGAACATGGGAAAAAGATGGCGGCGGCGCACTTATGAATCAAGGCATACACGGTGTGGATTTGGCAGTTTTTTTAATGGGTGACGTTAAAAGCATTTACGCAAAGCACAACCATTTTGTTAGAGACATAGAAGTAGAGGACACTTTAAGTGCCCTGATTATTTGGCAAAATGGCGCACATGGAATACTGCAAGCATCTGTGGCCGATTACCCGGGATTTGAGAGGCGCATAGAAATTAACGGCAGTGAGGGCTATATAATAATAAAGGAAAACAAGATAGTAAAATGGCAGTTTAGCGATGAATCTAAGTATAAAATGCCGGATTTAAAAAAGACAGCACAGACGTTTTCGCACAAAAACCCGGCCGCAATAGACGCCGGCGGACACGTTGCACAGATAAAAAATTTTATAGGGGCGATAAATAAAACAGAGGACTTACTAACGCCGCCGCAAGATGCTCTTAAAGCGGTAAAAATTATTAATTCGGCATATAAATCGGCTAAAAGCGGCGCAGAGGTTATGCTTTAATTTATTAAAGCGAGCGCTTTTATATTTGATAATACACGTTTAACGTGATTATACATTTAAAAAACGGAGGGAAAATTTATGAAAAAAATATTAGCACTATTGTTGACATTGATAATGTCGCTAGCATTGTTTGCAGGTTGTACAACCGAGCCTGCTACAACATCCGAGGCTCCTGCAAGTGAGGACACAGCAAGCGAGACTACTACACCGGATGCAGATGCTGAGAAAATTGTGGTTGAAGTTTGGCACATGTATGCAGAGGATTCAGAGCCTACTACTCCGAGCCAACGCTACCAAGCATGGGCAGAAGAGTTTAACGCTACTAACGAGCACAACATCGAAGTAGTTGTATCGGGCGCAAAAACAGCAGACGTTATCCTAACAACAATCGCTTCAGGCGAAAAACCTGACATCTTCCAAAACTTCTGGAACAATGCTCCTACATGGGCAGATAACGGCGCTATCTTAGACCTTAGCGACTACGTTGCAAACTCAAGCGAAGAGTGGGATTACGATGACTTTATGCCAGCAGCATGGGATTTAGCAATGCTTGACGGCAAAACATATTCAATTCCCTTTACTTACAGCTCTACATTCATGTTCTACGATAAAGACATGCTTGCAGCAGCAGGTTATGACGAGTTCCCTGCAACAATGGACGAACTTGCACAGTGCATACGTGACTTAACAGTAGTTGAGGCAGACGGCACAATTACACAGATGGGTATGATACCTGACTATCCATGGCTTGACGGCGTTTTATGGCCGGTAGCTTTTAACGCACCTTATTTGAGCGAAGACGGCAAAACAGTTACTTTTGAGGACCCTGCTATGCTTGATGCATTCCAGTTCATGGCAGATATCTATGCAGAGTACGGCTATGACAACATCAAACGTTTCCAAGAATCGCTTGGCGCACGTGCAACTAACGAGGACCCAATCTTTAACGAAAAAGTGGCTATTCGCTGGCAAGCAGACAGCGGACTTGCACCTATGGTTAAAGCCGCAACCGAGACAGAGACAAACATGGGTATAGCACCTATGCCTGCACCAACAGAGGGTGACGATAACTACAACATGCTTACAGGCGGTGTATGGCAAGTAAATGCTAAAACAGAAAATCCAGACGCAACATGGATAGTTATGGAGAGCTTGACAAGCAAAGAGACAATGGCAATGCTTGCAGAGGGCGACCACAACAACGGCGCATTCTACTCACGCATTAGCG
>CAYJBO010000033.1:0-1173 GCA_964368295.1 uncultured Bacteroides sp. | reverse complement strand
TCACAAGAGGCAAAAGACGTTGCAGACCTACTTCTTACAACAACTGCAAGACCTTTCCCAATGTGTGGATTTATCAACGAGTATTTGGGCGCAATAGGCACACAGATGAACGAAGTGCTTATGGGCAACCAAACAGTTGAAGAGGCCGCCGCAAATGTTGTTGCAGAGATACAACCGCTTGCAGACGAGGGCTAATGCTACTTGATGTTGACAATTTACTTAATGCGTCAAAGCATTAGTGTAGACAATATCTAATATTGCAAAAATTATAGGGGCAGCCCTATGTGGCTGACCGAAAAAGCAGAGTTAATCTGTTACTTCGGGCGGCACACAGGGCGCCCCTAAATTGTATATAATTGGCTTTTTGCAAACATAAAAAATCAGTTTTAGTTACAGTTTTTCGCTAACTTAAAAGCGAACCACCAAAATAACAAAACGAATGGAAAGAAGGTTTCGGAGTGTTAAAAAAAGTAAATACACTACAAGTAAAAGCTAAAAAAGGTAAGCAAAGCCGTAGGTTTTTTTGGCTAGGGCTTTTGTTTTCTTCACCTTGGCTGTTCGGGTTTATAGGTTTTCAGCTCTATCCCATTCTTTCCGCTGTGTATTACAGCTTTACGGAGTATAACCTTTTTAAACCGGAGGAATTTATAGGGATTGAAAACTATGTAAATCTTTTTCAAGATCAATATTTTCCTGTATCCATAGGCAACACAGCCTTTATGGCTTTTATAGGACTACCGATAGGGCTTTTATTTGCGCTTTTGCTTGCGCTTTTACTTAGCCGGGAGATTAAAAGCATGCCCTTTTTTAGAACGCTTTACTATTTGCCAACAGTAGTGCCAATAGTTGCAAGTGCGTCTTTATTCTTGTGGATTTTAAACCCTGAGTACGGGCTGTTAAACTTGTTTTTAGGCCTATTTGGCATAAAAGGTCCTTCGTGGCTTAGCGACCCGGATTTTACAAAGCCGGCGCTTATTATAATGGACACATGGCGCTGTGGCGCGAGCATGATAGTATTTTTATCGGCTCTTAAGGCTGTGCCAAAGGAGTTTTACGAGGCGGCGTCACTAGACGGCGCAGGCCCAATAAGGCGTTTCTTCAAGATAACCCTGCCTTATATAGGCCCCACAATTCAATTTTTGTTTATAATGGGTTTAATACAATCCTTTCAAT
>CAYJBO010000032.1:19859-26620 GCA_964368295.1 uncultured Bacteroides sp. | reverse complement strand
GTCTTTAAGTTTTACAATTGGCTGTGTTACGTTATAATTTCCGTTTTGCGCAACCCATGTTACAACGCCGGCAATGTTTGGCGGCACCATACTTTTATGTGTTATTATGCTTGTCTCCGGACAAGTGGCAATAATATCGCCACCTTTTATATTGTCGCCCTTTTTAACGCAAACGCTCACATCCCACAGCTTTTCTATGTCTATGCTGTCGGCTGTTGCGCCCGTTGTAATGTATGCACCCTCATTTTGTGCAATAACGCCGAGCGGCCTTTCCACTCCGTCGTAAATATTCATCATTATGCCTGGGCCAAGTGTCGCACAGAGTGGCGCGCCGCTTCCACGCACCTGCTCGCCCACACTAAGCCCTGTTGTGTTTTCGTACACCTGTATTGTTGTAAGTTTTTCGTCTACACGTATTACCTCGCCAATAAGGCCGGCATCGCCAACATACACCATCTCAAGCATGGAGAAATCTTTTGTGTCGCCAACAGTTACAACGGGCCCGTTGACAGAATGTATTTTGTTTATTTTACTCATCTGTCTGCTCCGTTTCTGCCGTGCTCACGTGTAAATTACACCGCTGTAAAAATAATGTGCGCTGCTCTCTTAGCCGCTCGTCCAGCGTCTCGTCAAAAAGCAGGCGTCCACACCGTAATTTTGCGCCACCTATTTTTATAGAGGCATCTGCACAAAAATCGGCGTTTGGCAGCAATTCTTTTAGCGTACTCTCGGCAACGCTGTCGCCCTGTTTAAAAAACACAGTGTTTTGCGCTTGCAGTTTACAGCTGTGCTTTTCAATAGAACTTTTTATAAATGTAGCGTATTCATCGCTTTTTACATATTTTTCAAGCTCTTCTTTACACTGTGCAAAAAGGCCGTTTACAAGCTGTTTTCTGTAAACTAGCAGTTTTTTCATATTGTCTTGTTTTGCGCCTGCAACCTTGCGCCTTAACTTTGCCATAATCTGCGTTTTATGTGCGGCAACGTCGTCGGCTTTGTCGTGCATAAGCATTGCGTCGTACTCTTTTTTACCCTCAAGCCTTGCCTCTTCAATTATTCGCTCTGCCTGCTCTGTTGCGGCTGTAATAACCGCAGATTCAAAATTGCCCGCACTGCTAAGCTCTTCTAAATCGTTAAGCGCAGCTTGCAACATACCATTGTCCGTCTGTAAGCTCAATTAGCACACCTCAAATCTTTATACCGACAACCTCGGAAATATAGCGCTTTATGCTCTCGCCCGGATTTTTATCGCTGTGTCTATCCGGCATCTCTACTATAAGCGGGGTTTTGCGCTTAAGTTTATACTCAAAAACAATGTCAGAGCACATGTCAACAAGCTTGTCTGTAACAAGCACTATGCCTATTTCGTCATCATTGCACGCCTCGTCAAGTGCTTTGCGCACCTCTTGCGGCTCGTGCACTACAACTCCCCTAACGCCAACAAGCTGCATTCCAGCCAGTGTGTCAACGTTGTCGCTTATAAGAAAATATTTCATCTCAATATCCATCCTGCCGCCTAAATTATGCGCTAAAGGGCGCAAATTGTTTAAAGCGGCACCTTAATTTTTAAACACATTGTGCACAAACAAAAAAATTATACAAAGCCCTAAAGCTATGTGATAAAATTATAAGTTTGTCAATATCAATATAGAAATAAGCATGCCGTAAAGCGCCATGCCTTCACTCATAGCAACAAAAACTATAGATTTACCAAAAGTTTTTGGGTCCTCTGTAAGTGCGCCAATAGCGGCAGGTGCAGCGGCGGCAACGGCAATGCCCGAGCCAACGCCGGCAATGCCAACAGATAGCGCGGCGGCAATGTAGCCAAGGCCGGCGGCACTAGCCATTGCACCCTCTGCGGCGGCAACCTCTGCAACTTCTTCGTTTGACGCAAAAGCTAAAAGCGACAATGCACACACAATTGTAACTGCAAGGCAAAGTGCAATTAAAATGCGCGCGGCTTTTTTAGTGTTAAAATTTTTCATAGTAAACAGCTCCGTTTCAAAATTTAATAATATCATGTAATATTTTGTCGGCTTTGGCGCAAGCTTATATGCTTTTACACAAACAAAACGCCAAATGCAAACAAATAAAAATGCGTAATTAATGCTACTGGTCTACCTGTTGCTTGCTAATTTTAAGTGGCGAAAATTGAAGTCCATCGGCCTCAAAAAATCTGCTAAACACCTCGTAAAACTCAAGCCTTAGCACCTGAATTGTAACAAACAATCCCTCTATTGCTATTATAAATATGTTGCCTGCAATATATATAAGCACCTGAGCAAAAGTTGCATCTGTCATGGCGGCAAGCGTGTGTACTACGCTTGCCATGCCCGCGTGCACAAGCACAAAGCCGCCGACACGCAAAAAGCTCATGGTGTTTGAGGCAAAGGCCAATAGAACGTGGAATATCTCAAAAAATCCGTTTAGCATCATCTCGCCAAAACTCTCGTGCGGCCTTTTGCGCACTGCAAGCTCACATAAAGGCTCTGCAAAATACATGCTTACAAAAGGTATGCCTATAAACAACACATAAAAAGGCACACTGCCAACAAACGGCAGGTTAAGCCCCAGCGCCATGTTTGCCACAACGCCTATAAGCGAAACGTAAAACACTAACCCTGCAACGCCGTTTGCGTGGAATACAGCCTGCGGCACCTGTGATTTTTTAACATTTGCAATTATGCCCGTAAGCATGGCCGCACAAATTATAAATATGCCAACGGCAATAGACACTACAAGGATGCTGTTAATGTTGTTTGGTTCCATTACCACTATAGGCAGCAAGGTAAAGCCCAGCACCTCGTGGTAAAAAACCTCCATAATATGCTCAAAGCCAAAAAGGCTGCCGTATATAAACCCAAAAAATATACTAAAAACGCTTGCCCTTGCTAAAATAAGACCCATGTCCATGTGCATTTTTTTGTACATTACAAAATAGCCTATCAGGCCTAGCACCAGGCCTTGTCCAATGTCGCCAAACATGGCGCCAAACACTATAGAAAACGTGACAGCCACAAAGCCCGACGGATCTAAATCCCCGTAAGACGGCAGGCCGTACATCTCTACAAAAGTTTCAAAAGGCGATACAAACCAGCTGTTTTTAAGCTTTACCGGCGCCTCTTTATTTTTTTCATCTTCGGCCTTGCTAACATCTTCAATCAACTCTATGCCGTCTTGTTTTTCAAGCTCTTTAACTAGCTTTGGCATGTCGTCTTCCGGCACGTAGCCGCTTACATAGTAGCTGTGCTCAAGCAATGTCACGTATTTTTTCATGTCAAATATCTGCGCCTCGTAGTTTAGCCAGTACGCTATTTTGCGCAGTTCTATTATATCGGTCCACATCGCAACGTCGGACATGTCGGATATCTCTTTTAGCTCTTTTTCAAGGTCTGTCTGCTCTGCAATAAGCTTAACAAGCGCATCTTGCGGTGTGCCGTGCACAAAATCAGGCACCCAAAGCCGCTCAAAGTAAAGCGATGTCAATATGGCATCCACTTCGCCTGCATGGCTCTCCGGCACAAAGTACATGCCCCAGTAGTACTCTCCATCAAAGTCATAATCGTTAAATGTAAAGGGTTTTTGCGCATAGTAAGGCAGTTTTGCGTAGCTGTCTTTTGGCAAGCGGCCAAAGCGCACCTTTAAGTATTTACACGCAAAAATTTCGTCTACATTTGTGTGTAAATTTGTAAGGTGATAAAGCTGGCTTTTCGTCTGCTCAAACGTTGCAAGTTTTGCCTCTATTTCTGCCTTGCGCCCCCTGCGCTTTGCCACCTCGTCCGAGTATGCATTTACGGTTTTTTTTACATCACTTATAGTGTACTGCATATTGTCGTGCGGCAATAGGGAGTGGTCTGCCCCTATGTCCTTTAAAACGCCAACCGTCTGCAATAAAAGTGGAGTAAACGCGTTATCCTGTAATTTATTTGCCGCCTCAGATATATCCGGCGCACTGTCGGGATGAAAGCACTCCAATTTTGTAAGCATAATAAGTGCGGGCCTTGCCTCGTTGCCCGTGCCATATATGCTCACATGTTTCATCTTAACCATGCCCATTGGCACACCTCCTAATAGAATTAATGCGCTTAAAATATTATGTTACATGCCATTAATGCTCGCCTTTACTTTATGTTTTGAAGTACCCACAAACAAATACTTTGCAAAATTAAGGCCAAATTTTTCCGCTAGTAAATAAAGCTAAAAACGGCGCATTGCCGTGTGTATTGATGAGGATTTTATTCGACAAAATTTTGCCTGTGCTCTTTGTGATGATGGCTTTAGGTAAGGCTGTATTTGTCGCCATTTAATTTAATTGCTTTTAAATTAAACTCAACAAAACTTTAAAAAGCGCTCTGTCTTTTCGGGCTCAAGGCCGTACCTTACAGCCTCTACAACTGTTACAATGTTACTGCGCTCTATTTCTGCAAGGCACAAAAGCGCCGCCAAAACTGTCTCCGGCGAGCTTGAAAAATGTATGAGCCTCTGTGCTTTTTTATACAGGTGCCTATACGGTTTTGCGCCCGTCTGCCGCTCAAAGTTATCCGACAGTGCGCCGTAAACATCCGCCGCCCTTGTGGTGTTATACATCTTAAAAAAATCTTCTAGGCTATTTGTTGCCGCAAGCGCAAAAAGCACTTTTTTATTAAGCACCCCGTAAACAGGCAAAAGATTATTTTGCAACTGCTTAGTTGTAAAAAGTGTTGGGTAAAACGCCTTAGTCCTAAAAAGCATGTCAATATTATATATCTCTGCCTGACAGCAAAACAGCTCCCTTGTGTCTTTTGCGGCATTTTTGCTTAGCTCTTTGTCTATTTTATTTAGCACATACTCGTAATAATACGCCTCAAAAGCATGCTCACATTCAATGTAGTTAATATTGCCCTCGCCCTGTGTCACTATGCCCTGCATAGTTTTTGCATACTGTGTAAAGTGCAGTATTTTATAGAGCTCTTGCAGCGAGGTTGCCTGGGCAATGGCCATTAAATCCAGCTTTGTTTTGCTAACTAAAAAGCCGGGCATCTGCGCTATATACTGCTGAGAAAAGCCAAGGCTCATAAGGCGCAGTTTTTGCAAAATCTCGTTTATCTCGCTTCTCACTAAAAAGTAGCCGCCAAAATGGTCGCGCCTAAAACAGTAGCGCATAAGCGATTCGTACTTATAAAACAAATCTTTACTAAGCGCCTGCTCCAGCTGCTCTCTGTGTGGGTTTGTGCTTGAAAGGCCGCTTAGCGTCTTTGAAAAATACGGGTGATTTTTAAGCGTGTTAACAACATCTAAAACACTTTTTCTGCGCATTAGCGCACGATATTCATCCTTTGTAAGGCGCAAAGCCGCCATGTGCTTTGCCTTTGGCAATATAGCTAGTGCAGAAAGTCTCTCAAGCATAGTGGCAGCGTCCTTTCGTCTTTTTATAGCGCATTTTTAAAATTATGCGCGCAAAATTACAAAGCAGCACCTAAGTTACTTTTAATGTCTGTGTCAAAATTTCTTTTTGCCAAACGTCAACACTGTTGTTAAACAGCTTGTCCATATTGCGCTTTGACAAAATATACTCTATGTCTACCCCACCCAATTCCTCTTGCTCTATCTTTACAAGCTCAACGTCCTGTAGCTTCATTTGCTTTTCTTGTGCGGCCTTCCTCAGTGCAAGGTCACGCTTTGCATCGTCTATAGATTTTTGCTTAATGTGCTCGCGCTCTCTTTGGGCTAATTCTATTATTTGTCTCGCTTTTTTGTCGGTCTCTATAATTTTATCCACAAAATGTTCCATAAAATTCTCCTATCACAAAAATGCCGTGCAATATTTGCAAATTTATATATATTATAGTCTATTTAAAGTTAACTATATTTTTATAAAATATAACCATTATAAATATGTTACAACTTTGCAATAAAATTTACAAGTGCAAATATTGTATTTTCTGCTAAATTTGTATAACAAATACACATATATTGTTGTAAAAAGTAATTTATGTGCGCTAACTTTTACACAGGCAAAACAAAAGCACCAGCGTTTTGTTAAGCATGCTCAATTTACCACATTTAAACTTCCACCGTTTAAATAGCTCTCTAAATTAGCGCCCACTGTGTTCATCAACTGCTTTAGCGAGGCCGGCGTCGCCCAGGCAATGTGCGGCGTTATTATTACATTTGGCGCATTTAAAAGCGGGTCGTTTTTGGCAATGGGCTCTTTTTGCACAACGTCTGTAGCAAAGGCGCCAACCGCACCCGTGTTTAGCGCTTCAATAAGCGCCGCCTCGTCAATTAGCGCACCCCTTGCGGTATTTATTATGCGCACACCACGCTTGCAATCTGCAAGTGCCTGTGCGTTTATAATGTGCCTTGTCTGCGGTGTTGACGGGCAGTGCAAACTTATAATATCGCTGTTTGCAAAAAGCTCTTGCCTTGTTACAAAGCTCACGCAATCATTTTTATATTCATCTCTTACAGTGCGTGTATTGCACAAAACATGCATGCCAAATGCGTTTGCAAGTACGGCTACCTGGCGCGCAATATTGCCGTAGCCAATAAGCCCCACGGTTTTGCCCCGAAGCTCCATATGCCCCACAATATTTGCGTCTTTTGGTATGTCAACCTGCCAGTGCCCACGCCTTACGCTCGCATCGTACCTGCCTGCGCAGTGGCACAGCTCTAAAAGCAGTGCCATTGCCATTTGTGCTACGCTGTACGTGCTGTAACCCGGCACGTTTGCAACCGGCACATTCTGGCGCCTACAAGCCTCTATATCAAGTGTGTCCACG
>CAYJBO010000032.1:0-19849 GCA_964368295.1 uncultured Bacteroides sp. | reverse complement strand
TGCCTACCCATTTTAAATCCGGGCACGCTTCTAGCACTTCATCGTTTATATTTACCTTGTTTACTATTACAATCTGCGCGCCCTTTAGCCTTTGTACAACCTCGTGCGGCTGTGTCCTCGGGTAATGCTCAAACTCATCTACAAGTTTTTTTACAGGCCCCCAGTCTAAATCGCCGTCTTGTAATGCATAGCTCTCTAGTGCAACTGCCTTTAACATATTTTAATCCTCTCTTCTTATAACAAGTCGTACATGTATTACCACTTGCCGTTATTGCCTTTGGCGTTTAAAATTTACCTTTTAGCGCTTTTTATACGCACCTATTGCCTAGAATTTATAAGCTTAAAATAAAAACCCTCTGTCCCAATTGCATGGTAGCCATGCTCTAAGCACCTAGAGAGCGACAGTGTGTCTGCCTTTGATACCATTATACTATTTTTTTCGTCTGTTTGCACATTAAAATCAGAAAAAAATATATAATTTATCCGCAGCCTGTCAAGCGGCCTCACCGCAACCATTGTCAGGCCCGCATCAAAGTATGTGCCCACAAACTGTGTGCCTGTTTTTACGGGCAGGCATAATACATGTCTTGTCTTATCGCCTTGTGATCTAAAATCATCCGCCCTTTTTAACAAAAACACAAGCAGTTCAAGCCAGTATTTACTGTCGCCACACGGCGGCAAAATAAGCATGCTTTTACCACAGAGCAGCTCGTATCTGCAGAGCATTTTTACGGTTGTAGTCTGCAGAGATGCGCCGCACATAGCGCAGCACGCAACTATTTTGCCTTTGTCAATTACGCCCCACGCTTCACCCTGTGCTATAAGCTTTAAATAAGTCTCTTCGCTCATCCAAGCGCCGTCACCTGCAACGCTTTTATACAGGCTAATTACATCGTACATGTCATACTTTAAAAGCCTTCTTATTGTCACTGTGCCTTTGTAATATTTATCAATAGCCATACTATCACCTCTTATAAAATGTATATTGCATAAGGGGTGATTTTTATTACGTGGCACTAAAAATCTGCGCTAAACTTCTTTTAAATCAACCTGTCCGTCAATTTCGTCAATAAAATTTGGCACGCCAAACCTGTCTAGGGGTGTTGACAGTATTATCTGTGTGTTTGTTTGGCCAAGCTGCCTAAATTTATTAATTAAGTTCTCAATATCTTGCATACATGCGCACTTTATGTTTAAAATGTAGCTGTAATTGCCGGTTACATGGTGGCAGCGCCTTACGCTTTCGTTGCCCTCCACAAGCGCAAAAAATTCTTCTTTATCTTTAGACTGCACCGATATATTAATAATTGCAGATATCGCCATCTCATCGTACTTATTGCTCGGCACAATGGTATAGCCCGCAATTACTCCCGATTGCTCCAGCCGTGTAATCCTTTGGCTGACTGCCGGGCTTGTAAGGCACACGCTTTTTGCAATTTCTTTTACGGTCATCCTTGCATTTTTTGCAAGCAGTTTAATAATTTTTCTGTCAAGTTCATCCATAGATGTCATTTCCTTTCAAAATATTAATAAAATTAACTTGAATATTTTGCTTTTATCTCTTTATTAAGTTTACGCTAACAATTATCCACCTAACTTAATTATATAAAGTAATTTTTCGTTTGTAAATACATAAAATAAATTAAATTGACGTTTTACCATTTGACAAGACGGTATTTCTTACATTATACTTGCAATGTGTTAAGGATATATTCATATTATATTTTTACTTTCCCACCCCTCTATTACATAAAACCCTACCTAACGGTGGGGTTTTGTGCATTTATATGCGCTTTTAAAATAAATAGCAAAAAAAATAATAATAAATGCAATAATCCCACCTTTTAATGCGTATATATAATATCGGCGGATAAAAAACGCATAATAAAAACAAAAAAGGATGTTACTAATGAAAAAAATATTATCTATAATTTTAATTATCACATTAATAGGCTCAACGCTTATAGGCTGTACACAAGCACAGCCGGAGAGCCCCGCTAAAACTCCGCAGGAGTTAAGCGACATTATCGTAAGCGCAAGAGAGAGCGATATCAACGAGGCATTTCCTGTTATAGCAGGTGGCACAGATATCGACGCAAAATATTTGCACAACCCGTACGATGTGCCTGAGGAAAACATGACAACTGAAATTGACGGACTAAAACAGATGATAGGCATTTCGGTTGACGATTGCACCGCATACGCTTTTACACTTTCAATGATGAACGTACAGGCTTACTCCACAGGCATTTTTTACCCGGCAGAGGGCAGCGAGGACGCAGTGTTAGAGAGCGTACAGGCATACGTAGCAGCAAAGCAAAAAGAGTTTGAAAACTACTTGCCGGATCAATACGACATAGCAAGCAACGCAGTAGTACGCGTTACAGACGACGGCGCTATTATACTTGTTATGGTTGCAAACGCAGAGGAAGTAGCAGACACTATTGAGGCAGCTCTATAATGAGCGGCTTTTAATTAATAAGCATAGGATACTACAGCGGCTTTACTCAATTAGCAGTTGTAGTATCCTTTTTTATATTTTAATATGTGGCAAAGGCCAAATATACATGCAGCGCATATGGCTACTCTGTGCATCAATACCGCCTTGCAAACGGCCATTTACAAAGCCAGAATTTTTTGACGCAAAAGGTTTGCAATAAATTAGCTTTTGGTTTAAAATTGTATATATAAACAAAACACACAGGGGGAGCGCAATAATTATGATATTAAAAGTAGTAGACAAAAACGGACAAGTAAGCGAGAAATGCGAAAATTCTGAAAGCTGTTCACTCCTTTACACAAAAGAGTACGCACAGGGTGATAAAATTATACTCGAAGTGCAAAAAGCGCCTTGTTACTGCATCGTACAGTTTGAGGACAGCTTGCCGCCGCAACTAATATACATAACGCAAAGAGAAATAAGCTACCAAATGCCTTTTGCAAATGATAGAATTGTATTTTCACCAAAGGCATTTAGCGGCGCACGCCATGTGGTAAGGGCACGCTTTGCAACCGAAAAAGAGATATCCGCAAGGCAAAATTTAGCGCTTAACGTGTACAGCCGCCACGGCGACAACGGCTACTACCCACACGCAAGTGCAAATGTTGAGACGAGGGGCGAGGCGGTTTTTGCAGCTTATAACGCAATAGACGGCGTGTACGAAAACGACAGCCACGGCCAGTGGCCACACCAAAGCTGGGGCATAAACAGAGACCCAAACGCCGCAATAACAATAAATTTTGGCAAAGAGGTTGAAATTGACGAGATTGGCATTACACTTAGGGCAGATTTCCCACACGACAGCTATTGGACAAGCGGTACTGTTAGTTTTTCTGACGGGAGCAGTGAGGTACTGAGCCTTGAAAAGACAGAAAAACCACAGCGCTTTATCATAGAAAAGCGCACCGTGACCTCGGCAAAGTTTGACAAACTTATAAAAGCAGACGATGAGAGCCCGTTCCCCGCACTTACTCAAATTGAATTTTTTGGCACACACTTATAAAATATGCCGCCTATGCGCATACTAAGCTTTAGCTTAAGTTTTGTGCACAGGCGGCTTTTTGTATGTTATATAATGTATTCGCACTCACTTTCCAATGCCAAGTATCACTCCTGCAGGCAGACAAATTGCTTGCTCGTACTCACTGTCAATCCAGCCGTAATTTTCACATAGGCCGTCTGGGCAAACACTATTTATAAAGCGCGCGCTTTTGCTTTTTGCGTCCACTTCAATCACAAAGCTTACTGCCGAGCCTGTGTCGGTAGTATATTCGTATATTTTATCGGTGTCTAGCGGTATTTCAAAACTTTCTCCGCCGGCTATTGTTATTGTTGCAACGCCGCTTGTGCCGTTTAAGCCGCTAAAATACATAAATGCAATTGCAACTGCACACGGCACTAAAACACAAAGCGCAAAAATTATGTTCTTTTTCAATCTCGTTTCCATCCTGCTTTATTTCTTGTTTTTATAATATTTCAATCATAATTATAGCCAATAAATATTGAATATTTTGCCGCAATACAGTATACTGATACTCGTAGGAATTGCAAAGCCGCCTTGTAAAAAACGGCAGCAAAACTTTTGTTTGCGGCGCACACTATTAACATTGCATTTATTTTTTTATGCATAAACCTATACATTTAAGGCACTTTTAATAGTAGTGCAAACGCAAAATTTATCGCAATATTGTCTAGCGCTATTATATCACAAAAAAATAATTTAATATATACTTAAAAGAAACGGAGATTTTAACAAATGGCAAACAAGCTTAACCTTAACCTCACAGACGCGGCAATTGATAAATTTATTGAGGAAAATATCGAGAGCATTAAGAGCGACATTAAGCTTTTAGTAGACATACCCAGCATTGAAGCGCTGGAGGAGGCAAAGGACGGCGCACCGTTTGGTGCACAAGTACGGCGCGCACTTGACACAGGGCTTGAAATAATGCAAAGGGCCGGCCTTGACACACACGATGTAGACGGCTACGTAGGCTACGGCGATTTAAAAGGCGAGAGCGACACCCAGATTGCTGCAATAACGCACGTAGACGTTGTACCGGCAGGAAACGGCTGGCACACAGACCCCTTTAACATGGTAGAAAAAGATGGCTTTTTGCTTGGGCGTGGCGTTGTAGACAACAAGGGCCCCGGCATTTTAACTGTGTACATGGCTAAATTTTTTGCACAGCAAAACGTTAAGCTCCCTTACACTTTGCGCATTATGTTTGGCACTAACGAGGAGACGGGCATGAAGTGTGTTGGCCACTATGTAAAAACCCACAAGAGCCCTGCCTTTACATTTACGCCCGACGGTAATTTTCCGCTTGGATACGCCGAAAAAGGAATTTACGCAGGCGATTTTGTCTGCAACTTAGACGGCGATATACTGCTTGATCTCTGTGGCGGTGTTGCGAATAACGCAGTGCCGGACAAGGCCTATGCTGTTGTAAAAGCTAGCGCACAAAGCATGGCTGCGGCAGATAACATAGAAATACAAGACAATGGCGACGGCACAGTAAAAATAACGGCAACCGGAAAAAGCGGGCACGCCAGCTCGCCACAGGGCACGGTAAACGCAATAGGGCTTGTTGTAAACTACTTGCTGCAAGCGGACGTTTGCAACCCCAAAGAGACCGCTGTGCTGAAAATGCTATCTATACTGCACAGCGACACAGACGGCGCCGCAACGGGCATAGCCTGTGCCGACGATATTTTTACACCGCTTACATGCATTGGCGGCACTATAAGCCTAATTGACACGGTGCTGTCGCAAAGTGTTGATATCAGGTTCCCCACGGCCATAACGGCGGACGAAATAGAGCAAAAATTTGGTGCACTTGCGCAAAAATACGGCATGCGCCACGTAAAAGATAGGTCAAGGGTGCCATTTGTTACGGCCAAAAGCACCCCCATGGTTAAGGTTCTTACAGAAACTTACAACGAGATTAGCGGCACAAACGAAGAGCCGTTCTCCATGGGTGGCGGCACTTATGCGCGCCACTTTCCAAGCGCTGTTAGCTTTGGCATAGAGGAGAAAAAGGCAGTGTATCCCGACTTCGTGGGCGAAATTCACGGCGCCGACGAGGGTGTTAGCATCGAACTATTAAAGCGCTCTTTAAAAATATTTATTTTAGGCATGGCAAAACTTATGGAGCTCGATTTTTAACTTGGCAAGTACGCATCAATTAAGCGCAATACATCGACATAAATAGGAGTAAAAATGAATAATTTTAACACAAAACGCAACCTTACACTTCTTATGGATTTTTACGAACTAACAATGGCATCGGGCTATTATGAGGAAAATTTTACAGACCGCATAGGCGCTTTTGACATGTTTTTTAGGCGTGTGCCCGACGGTGGCGGCTTTGCAATAGCCGCCGGGCTAGAGCAGCTTTGCAATGTGATAGACAACCTGCACTTTACGCATGACGACATCGAGTATCTGCGTGCAAAAAATTGTTTTTCCGAGGGTTTTTTAAACTATTTGCGCAACTTCAACTTTACTTGTAATGTCTGGGCAGTGCCCGAGGGCACCGCAATCTTTCCGTCTGAGCCAATTGTAACGGTAGAGGGCCCTGCAATACAGGCACAGCTTTTGGAGACAATACTTCTGCTTACAATTAACCACCAAAGCCTAATTGCAACAAAGACAAGCCGCATAGTGCGCGCGGCCGACGGGCGTGACGTTTTTGAATTTGGCAGCAGGCGTGCACAGGGGTACGACGCCGCAGTGCTTGGCGCAAGGGCAGCATACATAAGCGGCGTTGCCGCCACCGCGTGCGTACTTGCCGACAGAGAATTTGGCATACCGGTAACCGGCACTATGGCGCACAGCTGGGTGCAAATGTTTGACACAGAGTACGAGGCCTTTGCCGCCTATGCTAAAAATTACCCGGACAACTGTACGCTTTTAGTAGACACCTACAACGTTACAAAAAGCGGCATACCAAACGCCATTAAGGTGTTCGACGAGGTTTTGCGCCCTCTTGGAAAACGCCCAAGAGCTGTGCGTATAGATTCAGGCGATATAGCATACCTGTCCAAAAAGGCAAGAAAACTGCTCGACGATGCAGGCTATGAGGACTGCGCCATCTGCGCATCAAACTCACTTGACGAGTACATTATAAGAGACCTACTTTTGCAAGGTGCGTGTGTGGACAGCTTTGGCATAGGCGAAAAGCTTATAACCGGCAAGAGCGACCCTGTTTTTGGCGGCGTATACAAGCTTGTTGCTGTAAAAGACGGCGACAACTATGAGCCAAAGATAAAAATAAGCGAAACCGTTGAAAAAATGACAGTGCCACACCTTAAAAAGCTGTACCGCATATATAATAAGGACACAAACAAGGCAATGGCAGACTATGTGTGCATGTACAACGAGGAGCTTGACGAAAATTTGCCAAACGGCATAACACTGTTTGACCCCGTGCAGACTTGGAAGAGCAGAGAATTTAACAACGTTTACGCAAAGCGCCTGGACGTGCCTATATACAAAAACGGCGTGAGAGTGTACAACTGCCCGCCGCTTGACGAAATACGCCAAAATTGCAAAGAAAATTTAAACACCCTGTGGGACGAGGTTACAAGGTTTGAAAACCCCCACCGCTACTATGTAGATTTATCGCAAAATTTGTGGGACGAGCGCCAAAAATTGTTAAGCAAACTTGTAAAATAACCGTTATTTTATAAAACAAAAATTAAAATTACTCCCTTAAATATTAAAATACCTCGCACCAGCGGGGTATTTTTTATTTTAGCTCATCTGTTTTTGAAAACTATATCAATTAGTTAAAATTACCTCTTGATATTTTTATCACCGTATGTTATACTGTATTTAAAATCGTGTAAGCGATTATCAAATATTATTATAAAGGTGAGTTGCACATGGAAAGAGCACTTAAACAAAAAGGCATTAAAAACATAATTCGTCAGGATTTGTCGGGCTATAAAGTGGGCGACCCCACAAAATTTTACACGCTTGGCGAAGAGATTTTAAACAGCGCCTCGCACGGGCTTGGCAGTATTGCCGCAATAATAGGCACTGCTATTTTAACAACTTTAAGCGTAATTTACGGCACGGGTAGCAGCGTTGCAATCAGCATGATTTACGGCATGTCCCTTATAATATTATATACTATGAGCACACTTTACCACGCTTTCCCTTGGAAAACAGCAAAAAAAGTATTCCGTGTGTTTGACCACACCTCTATTTTTATACTAATAGCCGGCACGTACACACCTTTTACACTTATAGCGCTTGGCGGCACATGGAAAGGCTACGCAATTTGCGCACTTGTTTGGGCTTTGGCCATCTTAGGCATTGTGCTAAACGCAATAAACATGAGCAAATTTAAAGTTTTTTCAATGATTTTATACGTTGCCATGGGCTGGGCTGTTGTGCTTGCCATGGGCGATATTTTAGCGGTTATGCAGGGTGATGCATTTACATTATTGCTAGGCGGCGGCCTTGCATATACAGGCGGTTTAGTGTTTTATGCGCTTAAAAAAATTAAGTATATGCACGGTGTTTGGCACTTTTTTGTATTACTAGGCAGCGTTTTACACTATATTTGTGTCGTCCGCTACGTAATGCCAATGTCTTATGTATAATGTAGCCCTCGCTTTGGCAAAGGTGCATAATTTATGCGCTTAAACTTTAAATTTAATCAAAAAACAGCGGGATGTTAATTACATTTCGCTGTTTTTTTATTAGTCTCGTCTAAAACTGCAAATAATTTTATTTAATTAAATAGCGTTGACACAGGTGGCAAGCCGGCAGACTTTCGCCCTTTTTAAGCTATTTTGCGACGTCAACATGCGCATATAATTAAGTAGTGTTTCGCTTTTGCTCCTTGCAGCGCAAAAAGTTTCTCGCCTGTTCATATAAGCTCATTTCAAGCTCATTCGGCATAAGGGTATTCACAACTCGTCACTTCTGTGCTACAATTACGTAAATTCTTTTTTACATTGGAGTCTTGCTTATATGAAATTTTCACAGATACCGTACACCAGACCCAACTTTGAAGAGCTAAACAGCACCCTCGACAGCGCCATAAATAAATTTAAACTCGCAAAAAGTGCAAACGAGCAAGTTAAAATATTCGACAGTGTTGAGGACCTATTTAGCCTGTACAACTCTACGCTTGCAATCGCTCGCATACGCACAGCTTTAAATAGCAGCGACGAGTTTTACAAAAAAGAATATGCCTTATTATTGAAAAACACGCCTGTGCTCTTAGAAAAATATAAGCAAATATCAACACTTTTAGAAAAAAGTGAGTTTATAGCAGAACTGCGCGATAATATCGGAAGCGTCAAAATTAAAAATCTTACGCTCTACAACAAAACAATATCTAACGATACTATTGAGGACACCGCCGCCGAGGGCATGCTTGTAAACGAATACCTGCAAATACTTTCTAAGCTGAGCGTTTATTTTGACGACAGGAACACGCCCTTATCAATGCTAGCATCTTACAGAGAGCACGCAGACAGGCACGTTCGCAAAAAGGCTTTTGAGGCACAGGGCAACTGCCTTAATGCCGTAAAGCACAAGCTTGACGATATTTTTGACTCGCTTGTAAAAGTAAGAACGGCACAGGCGCATAAGCTAGGTTTTGAAAACTATATTGAACTCGGCTATGCCAAGCTACTGCGCAATTGTTATAATAATAAAGATTTAGCTGCGTTTAAAACGCAAGTGCTGCAAGATATAGTGCCTGTTTGCGCAAAAATATACAGCCGCCGCCAGCAGCGTCTCGGGATTGATACGCTTGAGCTCTATGATTTGTCTTTGCCATTTAAAAGCGGGGCGCCCGTGCCTAAAGTAAACGCAAAAGAAATTTTTAGCGCCGGCAAGCAGATGTACAACCAAATGCACCCTAAAACAGCCCAGCTAATTAACATGATGCTAGACAACGAGCTAATTGACGTATACACAAAAAGCGGCAAACAGCCCGGCGGCTTTTGCTCTTACATCGAGGAGTATAAATACCCGTTTATATTTGCTAATTTTATTGGTACATCGCAAGATATAAACGTTTTTACACACGAGATGGGCCATGCGCTACACAAACTATTTTTAGCCGAAAGCACAGAGCGTCAATACACATATCCAACGCTTGATATAGCCGAGACACACTCCATGAGCATGGAATTTTTAACCGCCCCTTGGATGGACTTATTTTTTAAAGAAGACGCCCAAAAATATAAACTGTCTCATATGGAAAACGCAATTACGTTTATCCCCTACGCCTGTGCGGTGGACGAGTTTCAGCACGAGATTTATGCAAACCCACACCTTACACCAAAGCAAAGGGACGAAAAATGGCTAGAGCTTGAGAGCCTTTACCGCCCTTGTGTAGACAATAAAGACATACCGTTTTACTGCACCGGCGCGGGCTGGCAGTTCCAACGGCACATATATAAATCTCCGTTTTACTACATAGATTACGCGCTGGCGCAAATGCTTGCGTTTCAATTTTTTATTATACACTCAAAAGACAAGCAGCAGGCTTTTAATTTATATTTTAAACTGTTAGAAAACAGTTGCGACATAACTTTTGTAGACCTAATAAAAAAGCTAGAGTTGCAAAACCCCTTAGCACCCGGCACAATAGCGCCAATCGCAAACAGCATTTCTTCATGGCTAGACAAGAACGCCATTAATAATTAATTAGTGTTTTAACACTGCTTTTTATTAGCGCAGTAACCATATTATTGCCTAATATGGAAATAAATGCACAAAAAAAGCAGATTTATGCACAAAAGTTGTTTTCACCGTTTATTTTTTATGGTATAATTAATTAGCACAACCTTAAAATATGCTAAATACACAAAAAGAAGGGCAATAATGAAAAAAGCATTTGAAAAAATTATAGAAAATGAATTGCTTTTCAAAGATCTTGCCAACAAACAATTTTCCGTCACAGAAAATTTTACACGAGAGAACATCAAGGAAAAATTGTCAGAGCGCAGCAGACAAATAAGGCAAGTAATAAGCGAAATTAACAGCTTAATAGATGAATATATTGCTCCATTTTTAAAAAATCCGGAGCAGTTTAGTCATGACCAAATTATGGAATTTCAAAAATTTGCCCAGGCACTTTCCGGCTATAAAGAGAGCATAGACACCGGTTTAAGCTATGATATTAGAAACGCTCTTATAAAATATGCTTTACATATAAAAGACGAAGAGCTGTATATAAACAATATGTTTTATAAAGGGCTCGCCTTGTTTTATCTCGACAGCCTCTTGTTTAAAAAAGAGATGTCTGAATGCTACGACGCTATTATTGCACTTAGCGACAACTATGCAAATTACAGCGTAGAAACGCGCAATTTAATAGTAAGAGCCTACGGTAACTCCTACATAAGTGTAATGCACCACAACCTTACCGAGCTTTTTAAAAGGTTTGATCGCGCCGAAGATTTTTGGATGAATACAGCCAAGAAGGTAGACCCCGATTTCCCCTGGGATTCGTACATGATAAACATGCAAGAGAACCTTTGCGGCAATGTCCTTACCTCTTTGCGCAATAATGACCGCTATAAAATAACCGCATATCATAAAGAGCGCTTGCTTGAAGCGGCCGAAAACATTTACAGGTTGCACCTTGAAAACCAAGAGCTAAAAACTAACGATTACACCGCTTTACAAGTTAGAATTATTTATTTTATAACTGCCGCAAGGTATTATAACAGACTTATATCTAATAAAGAGTTTTTCGATAGGCTGTACTCTATTTACAAGCAGGCCGGCTCTGATTACAAGTATGACACAATGTATAAAAAGCTGCAAATATCAGGTATTTTTTTACTGGTCACAAGCATAGAGCCTTTGCTGGGCATATCTATAAGCGACCTCAACGCAAAAAAAGACGCCATAAACAAAGATGTTTTTGATTACATCAAAGGTTTCCCCACTGATTTATCCGGCGGACATGTCTCCACATTGCTTGCAAATTTTGCAATAGGCAGCCACTCCTCATTCAAAGACAACAGCTATTTAAAACTACTGCTCTCGCTCACTGTTTTTAGGCACATACCAACATACGTCCACTCACTTATGGTGGCCAAGCTGTCGTATACTATTACAGAATACCTAATTAAATACAGGCCCGAAAAACTAGTTGGTCTGCCTGGCATTTACAACTTAGGCGATGTGCAAACAAAGCAAAACGAAATACTAACTTTTGTGTGGTATGCCGGCCTTGTGCACGACATGGGTAAAATTTTCTACTCTCATCTAGTGTCTTTTTATGCGCGCAAACTTAACGATAGAGAGTTTGAACTGATACAGCACCACTCCCAAAAATCCGAGGAGGTTATAAAGGGCGACGTAAGTGTTTTTTCTTCTGAGCCTAATCTCGGCTCGGCCCATAATGCCGAGAGCATGCGGTTTGAAAACAACCCCGACCTCTTTGTGTGTTTAGGCGACGTTGCTTTTGGCCACCACAAGAGCTTTGACGGAAAATTTGGGTACCCTAAAGATTTTAACAACCTCACCTCGCCCGTTAAAGCCGTTATAGACATTATTACAATTGCAGACTGCATAGACGCCGCCACGGACAGCGTAGGCAGAAGCTATGCAAGTGAAAAAACACTAAAAGACATGGAAGAGGATATGATGTCGCAAATTGACACGCGATACTGCCCTGTTGTTACAAGTACTGTTTTTGAATGTAAGGCGTTATACGACGCCATAGACAGTATATTGCACAAATATAGGTACGATGTATATTACTCCTGCTTTTCAACAAGTGATTTGTCGGACACAATGGCACCGCCAACGGGCAAAACTTTTTAATATTAAAACTAAAAAAATCACCAGAACAACGGCCTTTTTCTCCTTAGCCGCTGCTCTGGTGCTTTTTGTTTTGCCCAATTTTAAAACTTTTGGTGGTATAAAAAATTCTTTAAACCTATTTTGTGCAAATTTTGTGTTAGACAAAGCATACGAGCGAGTAATACTTATTGTATTACGAGTGAAGATAACACAGTATAGCGCATAAATTTGCCAAAATAGGCGGGTTTTAATTATATCGACTTGGTTAAGCCAATTAATAATGCTATAAAGCCGGCACACACTTTTTAAACTCTCTTGGCGACATGCCTTTTTGCCTTTTAAACAGCTTTATAAAATAGCTTAAATCGTTAAATCCACAGTTGAGCGCAACGTCAGTGACGCTAAGCTCGTCCGCCTGTAAAAGCTCTGCCGCACATTCTATGCGGTAATAATTTAAGTAGTCAATAGGCGTCCTGCCTGTAATGCGCTTAAAAGACTTGCACAAGTACTGGTAATTTAGGCCGGCAACGTCTGCAAATATGTCGAGCGAAAGTGGCTTTGCGTAGTCTTTGCGTATAAGCCTTAGCACATCTTTAATCCTGTTAATTCTGCGGCTGTCGCCGCCTGTAAATTGTTGCTTTTCGCCCTGTTGCTTTTGTGATATCAACTCGCCTATAAGCTGTAATGTCACGCCTTGAACAACAAATTCGTACCCCTTATATTGCTGCTCCATAGCCACAAAAAGCTTGTTAACTAGCTCGCCTTCGCTTATTGGCGGCGGCAGGTAATCGCCTTGCCCCAGCTCGTTTTCATACTCGGTAAAGCGCACCATGTTTATTTGTGTAAGCTTTTCAAACGAGAACACAACGCACTGATACGTACAGTTTTGCGGCACTGCGCCATGTATTACACCGCTTGGCACAAACACGCTTTGCCCCGCTTTAATGAACATTTTATTGTCGCCTAATGTAAGCGCTAGCTCGCCGCTTTGCACCCTTATTATCTCACAGTCCACATGCCAGTGAAACGGCATCTCATAGCGTGGGTGTGAGGCGTCTATACTATACAGTTCATACGGGAAATTAAAACTGCCCCTTACACTGTTTTCATGCGCCGCTAAAAACCTCATAGCAAAACCTCAATATCGTTATACTTTTTTATAGTATATAACAAGAATTGCTAAAAAATCAATAGTATAATTATAATATTATTAACCCTTGGAGGATTATTGTTTTTATGGACGAACTAAAACTGCAAATTTGTGACATATGCTACAAAATGTGGCAACTAGGCTGGGTTGCGGCTAACGACGGCAATGTTACAGTTAAACTTGACGACGGCACTTTTCTTGCCACCCCTACCGGCATGAGCAAGGCTTTTATTACGCCCGACAAGCTGCTTCACATAAACGCAAAGGGCGAGGTTATTGACGGCGCAGAGGGGTTAAAACCGTCTAGCGAAATTAAAATGCACCTTAAATGCTACGAAAAGCGTGACGATGTAGGCGCTGTAATCCATGCGCACCCACCCGGGGCAACGGGTTTTGCCGTGGCGCACCGTTCTATGGACATGTATAATATGATCGAGGACGTTGCGGTAATCGGCTCTGTGCCACTTACCCCTTACGGCACGCCTAGCACTGTAGAAGTGCCAAACTCTATTGAGCCGTACTTAGACGAGCACGATGTAATGTTATTGGAAAATCACGGCGCACTTGCCGTGGGCAGTGATGTTGTAACCGCCTTTTACCGCATGGAGAGCCTTGAGTTATGGGCAAAAATTACAATTAACGCAATTATTTTGGGAGGCAGTTACGACATAAGCCGCGAAAACATAGACAAGCTTATAAACTTGCGCAGCTACTACGGTGTTACAGGTAGGCATCCTGGATATAAAAAATACCCCAAAACCGACAATAGCCACCCACAAGACAAATAAAACACGGAGGAAATAAAATGAGCAACTGCAGATTAATCGGCGGCTACCCCGTTATAGGTATACGCCCAACTATAGACGGCAGACGTGGCGCGCTTGACGTGCGTGGAAGCCTTGAAGAGCAAACTATGAACATGGCAAAATCTGCCGCTAAGCTTTTTGCCGAAAACCTAAAATACTCAAACGGCGAGGCTGTAAAGGTAATTATTGCCGACACAACAATTAGCCGTGTGGCAGAGTCTGCCGCTTGTGCAGAAAAATTTAAGCGCGAGGGTGTTGACATTACGCTTACAGTTACACCTTGCTGGTGCTACGGCACAGAGACAATGGACATGGAAAAAACCACAATAAAGGGCGTTTGGGGCTTTAACGGCACTGCAAGGCCCGGTGCTGTTTATCTTGCAGCCGTGCTATCTGCACACGCACAAAAAGGCCTGCCGGCCTTTGGCATTTACGGCCGTGACGTTAAGCCGGCAGACGACACCGAAATACCCGAAGACGTAAGGGAAAAATTGTTGCGTTTTGGCCGCTCGGCCGTGGCCGTGGCAACTATGCGCGGCAAGTCTTACTTACAAATAGGCTCCGTTTGCATGGGCATTGCCGGCTCTATTATCGACAGCAACTTCTTAGAGGATTACCTTGGCATGCGCATGGAATCTGTTGACGAGACAGAGGTTATCCGCAGAATGTCCGAGGGCATTTACGACGAGGCCGAATACAAAAAGGCACTGGCATGGGTAAAAGAGAACTGCAAAGAGGGCATAAATGTAAACCCTGCAGAAGTACAAAAGGACGCAAAAGGCAGCGAGCAAGATTGGGAATTTGTTGTAAAAATGGCTTGTATTATTAAAGATTTAATGAACGGCAACGACAACTTGCCAAAGGGCTGCGAGGAGGAAATGCTAGGCCACAACGCAATAGCGGCAGGCTTCCAAGGCCAGCGTCAATGGACAGATTTTTACCCCAATGCAGACTTCCCCGAGGCTATTTTAAACACATCTTTTGACTGGAACGGCACACGTGAGCCGTATGTGCTTGCAACAGAAAACGACGTTTTAAACGGCATAAGCATGCTATTTATGAAATTGCTTACAAACAAGGCGCAAATTTTTGCAGACGTGCGCACTTATTGGAGCCCCGAGGCGGTTAAAGCCGAGACAGGGCACGAATTAACGGGCATTGCAAAAGAGAGCGGTGGTTTTATACACTTAATAAACAGCGGTGCGGCTTGCCTTGACGGCAGCGGTGTGGCTGTTGACAGCGAGGGTAACAACTGCATTAAGCCTTGGTACGATGTAAACGAAAAAGACATAAAAGCCATAACAGACGCCACCGAGTGGTCCGCTGCAGATTTTGGCTATTTCCGTGGCGGCGGCTATTCGTCCAGGTTTATAACCAACGCCGAAATGCCTGTCACAATGATACGCCTAAACCTAGTAAAAGGCATTGGACCTGTTGTCCAAATTGCCGAGGGCTGGACAATTAAACTGCCCGAAGATGTATCGGACAAAATATGGAACATAACAAACTACACATGGCCTTGCACATGGTTTGTGCCACGCACAACCGGCGATGGACCATTTGCCAGCGCGTACGACGTTATGAACAACTGGGGCGCTAACCACGGCGCAATAAGCCACGGCCACATAGGTGCAGACGTTATAACAATGTGCTCTATGCTGCGCATACCTGTTAGCATGCACAATGTGCCAAGCGAGGATGTTTTCCGCCCTGCTTGTTGGGGTTCTTTTGGCATGGATAAAGAGGGCCAAGATTACCGCGCTTGCGACACTTACGGCGCACTGTATAAATAATTTTTAAGCTAAAAAGTGCACACGCTAATATTATTTTTAGTGTGTGCACTGTGGTTTTTTGGCAAATTACAACGGCTGAACGATATAAACATTATCTGTAAAAGGTGTTTTTTATTTATGAAAACAAGAGTTTTGGCATTCGATTTCGGCGCGTCTAGCGGGCGTGCTATTTTAGGAGAATATGACGGTAAAACGCTAAAATATAGCGAAATTCACAGATTTGAAAACAACCCGATTAACAGCGGCGGCAAGCTCTGCTGGGATTTTTACAGCATACTTTGCGAAGTGCATATCGCAATAGAGAGCGCCGGCAAGGTGGACAGTATTGCGTTTGACACATGGGGCGTTGACTACGGTTTAATAGACATCGACGGCAAGCTTATTGATCTTCCTGTTTGTTACCGTGACACACGCACGGCCGGCATACTTAACAAAATTTACGACATTATGCCGCCGGAGCAGCTATATGCAAAAACAGGCACGCAGATAATGGAGTTAAACACACTGATGCAGCTGATTACAGAAGATTTGAGCCGTGTCGATAAGATACTGTTTATACCAGATTTATTCGCCTACATGCTATGCGGCAAAAAAGTGTGCGAAAAGACAATATTTTCTACCTCTCAGCTGTGTAGCCCCCTCACGCATAAGCTATGCGACGAAGTGGCACAAGTTTTCAATATAGATAAATCTATTTTTCCACAGACAGTCGATAGCGCAAGCATAATCGGCGAGTATAAAGGCGCTAAAATTGTGTCCGTTGCAGGTCATGACACTCAGTCCGCAGTTGCGGCCATGCCCACAAATAGCCCCGACGTCGCCTTTTTGTCGTGCGGCACATGGTCCCTGCTTGGTACAGAGCTCGACGAGCCCATTTTGACTAAAGAGAGCTACGAGGCGGCTTTTTCTAACGAAATTGGCGCAAACGGCAAGATAAACTATTTGACAAATATAACAGGCTTATGGCTTATTCAAGAATGTCGCAGACACTGGAAAGCACAGGGCACTACTTACAGCTATGCCCAGCTAGAGCAGCTTGCGTCGGAGTGCACCGCAAAGGTAGACATAATTGACGTTGACGACACACGCTTTGCCACACCGGGCGACATGCCACAAAAAATAGCAGATTACTGTAAAGCACATGCGCTTTACTGCCCAGAAACAGTGGGAGAGTACTGCTACTGCATATACCACAGCCTTGCGCACAAATATGCAAGCACACTTTCAAAGTTATCTGCTATAAGCGGCAAGCGTTTTTCTTCGCTACACATATTGGGCGGCGGCGCACAGGCTAAACTGCTGTGCGCTTTAACGCAAGAGTACTGTAAAATACCCGTGCATGCCGGCCCTGTCGAGGCAACCGCACTCGGCAATATAATAATGCAGCTTATAGCGCTAGGCGCTGTGCCAAGCGTTGCCGAGGGCAGAAAAATCATAGCAGACACAATAAAAAACGAGCAAGCTTAACCTGCCGGCTTATCGGTAAATAAAAACTTAAATAAAACAGGGCGCATATAATTTTTTACAATTATATGCGCCCTGTTTTATACACCGTTTTATTTTAAAATGCCATTCTGTCCCAGCCAAGGGCGCTAATGGGCTCAAGCTTTAACATTTCCCTCGCGCTGTTGACATAAAATTTATAGTCGTCAAGCGCAACACCGTTCGGTATCCTGTGGTCTAAGGCAAACACGGTGCCGCCGCCAAGCATGCTCTTATCAAATTTATATTCAAGTTCTTTGATAATAGCATTTCTATCCTCGCGCAAAACGTGCTTATCAATGCCGCCTTTTAGCATAAATGTCTTGCCGTACTTCTCTCGCAACTTTACTATGTCCATGCCTGCGGCCGGCTCACACGGGTAGACACAGTTAACCTCGCACTTTGCAATATCATCTAAAACGGGGTTCATGTTGCCGTCGCTATCTTGAGAAAACTGCATACAGCCCGCCTGTTTTGCCGCGTGCCATATCTTTTTGTAATAGGGCTGCATAAACTCGGTAACCTGCACCGGGCCAAACAGCGGGCCGGACTTTCCGGCCATGTCCTCATGTATGCTTACGCAATCTATTGGCACTATGTCCGCAATGCGCTCAATAACCTTTGTTGTGGTGTCGCCTATGGTTTTTAAAATGTCCTCAATCAGCTCAGGCTCCTCGTAGCAGGCTATGCAAAGCTCCTCTTCGCCCAGTAGTTGGCGTGGCTCGTCAAATCCACCCGGCACATTTAAAACAGTTAAGTATCCCTTGTCTCTCAACTTTTTTTGCTCTCTTAATTTTTCTATGTCAATACGCTTTTCGTCAAATTCATACCAGTGTTTAATCTTTAACCACTCGTCAAAATCTTTAATTGGGTACTCTAGTGGCAAAGGTATGCTCGCTGTATTTTTACACAGCTTTACAGTGCGCCCCATATTATCTTTCGACAAAATAAACTCGTCATTCTCCTCAATTACATACGGCTGTATGTTGGACAGACAGCCGCAGTTTACCCCTAAATTTGTCTTTAGCACATAGTCCCAGTCAAAGGCCGTCATGTTTATCTCTTCAGGCGTTGCGCCTTGTTTTAGCCATTCTTTTTCAAGCACATTAAGCGGGCCAAAAAGCTCGCAAAACATCTCTCGCCCTGTAAATTCAAAATTGCAATGTGCCAAATATCGCTCTCTATCCCAAATCATAACGCACCCCTATTGAAATATTTTTATATTTATATATAATATATTTATAGTATAATGCGAAAATGTGCTTTGTGTCCATAGACTAAAATAAATTTTATATAAAATATTCCGCAAAATATTAAATAATAGGTGATTTGTATGATTAGTAATTTCCCCGTTGAATTAGAATATTTTGTAAAGAGACAAACTACAGTTGATTGGGTAATACCCACGAGGACTTTACACTTGCACGAGCTTGTTTTTATCATAGACGGCAGCGGGCAAGTGTGCATAGAAGACAAAACTTATACCGCGAAAAGCGGCGATATGTTTTATTTTATGCCGAATGTTGAGCACAGCTTATGCACCACACACGCGCCGTACATGTCTTTTTATGCCGTGCATTTTACACCGCTAAACAGCGGCGAAAACCTACCAATAAAAGAGTATTTCCACATAGAAAGCCCATATTTATTGATGGAGCAATTTCGCACATTGCACAAAGCCTGGCTGCAAAACAGCAATTTCAGCAGCACCGCCACTTGGCAAAAAAACTTGACATTGCAGCAAATAGTGTTAGAAACAGTAAACCAGTGCACGCAGATGCACGCGCCGACACACGTTTGCCTAATAAAAAAAGCACAGGAGTTTATACATAATAATTTAGAGAATAAAATAACACTGGGCGATTTAACTGCCGCTGTAAACATAGAAAAAACGCTGCTGATACAAATTTTTAAAGAGCACACGGGGCAAACGCCGATGCGCTATGTGACGCACTGCCGAATAAGCAAAGCCAAGGCGTTGCTACTGAGCGCAGGCAAAAAGGAGAGCATTGCCGATATTGCAAAAAAATGCGGATATGACGATGTATTTTACTTTAGCAACAGTTTTAAAAAAGAGTGCGATTGCTCCCCATTAAATTACAGAAAACACAGATACACTTAAAATTACAACGCATATTTTGGCTAACGCCAACTATTTGTGTACAGCTTTACATTTATAAGTGCCTGCCTGTACTCGTCATTTATTTTTTAGTGGCAATGCCTACTTAGCACTGTGCCTTACTATAGAAACATTGTATAAAACAACGGCTAAAATCACAATTACAAAGCCCACGGTTGCAACAGGCGTAATAACCTCGCCATATA
>CAYJBO010000031.1:0-27767 GCA_964368295.1 uncultured Bacteroides sp. | reverse complement strand
TTTAATTGTTTTTAAATTTCATTTTTAACATCGCTCAACTGCTCTAATGTAGTTAGCGGGGCTTTATCTGTAAAATAATGCTTGCCTGCGTTCATAACTTTTATGCCAAGTGCCGCACGCTCGCTTGTAACACAGGCCGCAGCAACAAGTTTAACTTCATCATCGCATAAAACTTCTTGCTGTGTTTTTGCAACTTGCGCCTGTGGAAACTTCTGCAAAAAATCTTCTACTTTTTTCATGTCGGGGTCATAAACCCATTTAAGGGTTGCCCCTGCGCCCACAAGCCCTTGCACCATGCCATTTATATGCCCGTGGTCAAGCCCTATTGCCGCAATTATAAACTCGCCCTCATTTACAACCTTTTTATAGTTTGCAACAGGCGCATAATTCATTCCATCTTTTTGTGCCATACCCATCTCCATTCTGCCACAAAAGCAGCGTTTAAACATTTTTGTCTTTAATGCTTTATTTATTGCCGTTATTAATATTTGCCGGTGCTAATATCGTCCGCCTCAAAATTTTCAACAGCCTGTGTTTTATTAAAAAACCTCGGCGCATTTTTTAGCAAGCCATCAAACTTATAAAACTCATCGTCAGATAAAAGTGGCAAACTTACAGTCTGCTTCAATGTGCCGGATTTATAAATAGCCGTTATCAACTCAACTGTATTGCGCCCGTCTTGCCCTTGTATCATAGGGCGTGTGCCCTCCTCCAGAGCCAAAATAAAATCATCTATCTCGCCCGCATGCCCTGTAAAAGGCAGATCTTCAATGTCCTTATACTGTTTGTGTAAATCGTTTTCAAGCTCGCTATTGCGAACAGGGAAGCCGTTGTCTTTTGAGATGGATGCATAGCAATCCCAAGGTGTTTGAATTTTAGCTTTTTCGCACTGTAATACAATGCCCTGTTCTTCCCCGTGGTGCACGACGGAGGCCGTAACCTGCGCAAGGCTTGTGTCTTCATACACCAAAGTGGAAAACGAGACGTCCTCAACCTCGGCATTATCATGCATTACATTGCTTAAAACAGACGTTACTTCCTTTGGCAACTTGCCATTTTTAAACCAGTTAATCATGTCAATATGGTGCACGGCATGGTTGAGAGTTGGACCTCCACCCTCTTTTTCCCAAAGGCCTCTCCACCATAAATCGTAATAGCAGTGGCCACGCCACCAAAAGCTATTGACATGTGCCACTCGCAGCTCTCCTGCCTTCTTTTCTTCTAAAATTGTTTTTAACTTATACACGTCGTTTTGAAAACGATTTTGTGCCACACAGCCCATTATTACACCGTTTTCCCTCTCACTTTGGAGCATAAGGTCACACTCCTCAAGGCAGGTGGCCATGGGTTTTTCTACTAACACATTAATTTTTTTGTCCATTGCGTTCATGGCAATTTGCGCATGTGTATAAGGAGGCGTACAAATATGTAAAGCGTCAATTTTTAAGTCGGACTCCAGCATTTTTTCATGGTCGTCAAAAATCAAGCAGTCTATATTATATTTGTCCTTTAATTTCTCGGCCTTTTGGGGATAAATATCACAAATAGCAACTATATTGCACCGCTCTTTAAACAGCAATAAAGGCTCAATATGGCTAGGCGCTATGTTTCCGGCGCCTACTATCGCAACGTTTATCATAAAAGCTCCTTTAATGGTTAATTAAAACCCTCTTAATAACTGTGTATACCGTTTTGTATCTCACTTAAAATTAGCGGTTTTAATCGCTTATTTCAACGGTAATTTTTGTTTTAAAACTTGTTTTGCCTCTGTTAATTTTATAGCTTATATAGGGTATATTGGTATTTGTAAAAAGCAAATTAGTGTTTGGATTTGCCTTTAGCACGTCTGCCCCTGTCGCAGTTTCATCGCCCGACACCTCGCAGCTTATGCCGGCGTTCTCCGCTTTAGCGGTGGTGCTTGTAACAGTTTTATTTACATCGTCCACGTCAAATTGCGGCACACAAAAGCCATAGTCCTGTGCCTCGCACTCAATATCGCTCTCGACTTCGTGGTGACGTATGTGCCCATTGCTAGTTGCTTTTAACGTTGTTACAACATTTATCCCCTTAAAAGGGCTCCAATGCGAAACAATTTCATCCCGCCCCACATGCCATTTCGTGCTATTTTTGCGCACAAAAACATTGTCGTCAATTATAAAGGCAAGCATACTGTCCGGCGCCGCCTCATAATTTACCCTTGTAGAGCGCGGGCAAGAAAACCCAAGCTTTGCAGAATATGCAAATTTTGCGTATTTTTCGCTCACATGTCCGTGCCCATAAAGCTCGCACACACCGGCGGTAAGCATTACAGTGTCATTTTTAAAGCGCTGAATAATCATATCCGCATGTGGCAAGGGCTTTACTTTATCCAGTAGCGGCATAGCTTGCGCCTTTGCAAACCAAAACTCATGCTCTTTGGGCAAGGCAAGTATAATAAAGCTCTTCATGCTCCAATAAGACGAACATGCAGAGTTATAGCGCTCTGACATAATCAAGTTTGGATAAGCATACCCAACATGTAAAATGCCCGTTCTATCGAATATTTTTTGCTTTAACCAGTATTCAAAATTTCTGGTTAAAATACCTTTTATAACCTCTATCGGATAAGGATACACCTCGGCATAAATACATGCCGCCCAAAAAGAATTTTGTGCCCATTTATAGGTAAGGCTCCTACCAAACGGTATCGCCGCACCATCATCATCAAACCAGTATATAAAATCTTTTGCAAAAATAATGGCTCGCTCTTTAAAAAGCCGGCTTCGTGCCGGGTCCTCGTAATGCATATGTTTTGAATAAAGAAGCCCATAATAGTGTATGGCAAAAGAGATATAATAGTCCTTTTGGCACGATGTGCCGTCTTGATACCACCCGTCGCCTATGTAGTAGCTCTCAATTTTTTCAAGACACTCTTGTAATTTTTGCTCGCTATACGGCAATTTTAACTTTTTAAGCGCTATGTTCACAAGTATCATAAAAAACTGCCAGTTACAATCGGGTATGGCGTAATTGTTTATGTTGCTAAGCCAGCTTACAAGATTATTCTTTTCAGCCTCACTAAGTTTGTCGTACGTTTTTTCCGGCGCTATAATCAGTGCATTTGCAATGGCCGCCATCTCTACAAATCTTTGGTCGTAATCAACAAATCCGCCCCAGTACTCTTTTGAGTTCGGGTCTGTGCCATTTGCAAGGCCCTTTGTGTAGATTTCTTCAAACTCACTGTCGCTCTCTTTGCCGGCCCAGTAAGGCGCAAGCGCCCAAAGAGGACGACTAAATCCCTCAAAACCAATGCATTGCTCAAAATAAGTCACACCAAAATCACCGAGGTTAACCCTCGCTTTGCCCTGTGAGTAATACGGCTTTAATGGATCTAAAATCCTGTGCATTAAATCTATAAAATCCTGCCTTGTCTCCATGTTCACTCTTTTACTCCTATCATTGTGTATGGGCAGTGCACGCCTCTCGGGACATACGGCAATAAATGCGCAATATCGACATAATCACATAAATAATACAGTATTGCAAGCCACATTTCAGTGCCCATTAAGCTCGGGTTATCTCGCTTTAGCAAATCAAAGCTAAAGCCTTCATAATCGCTCCAATTATCAAGTATTTTAACAATCCAATCAATTGCCCACCTTGCGCCATGCTCATACCTGTGCACAGTTTGTTTTTTGCATAGCCACAGCGGATGTATGACGTCTAACACATTGCAAGACGTTCCGTTTAAGCCGCCAAAATAACTACTGTTTTGGGCGTGCAGTAAAACAGTATCTATGGCCTTTTGGACACAGGGCAACTTAACATTAAATTGAGCATAAGTACCCCTAGTTAGCCTGTAAAACCCATTTACAGTATCTAGCATGTCGTTATTTTTGCCCCACATGCCGCTCTCGCTGTTACACGTGCTGTCAAGCCAGTTAAACAGTGTGTACTTGTCGGTTGCTATGCCGTAAAATCGCTCGTTAAAAGCCATGCCCGTTGCAAGACAATCTATCTTATCGCCTGCGCCCCAAACATCACTTTCCCAGTCGAGCTCCTCTAAATATCGCACTAAATCGTTTTGCCTCATATCAGCAAATTTATACGCATTATCGCATTTTTCGCCTAACAAGTCCAGCGCATAGTTAACGCATAACAACCTGTAATCTATACCGGTTGCCGCAAATTTTTTAAGGCTCGCCACTGCATCTTGTCTGCTTATATTTGGCGGCAACTTGCCAAAATACGCAGCAATTTCCACAGCGTCACACAGCGCCCTTATCGGGTGTTGGTTTACGCTTGTATCGGTATATTTGCCGCCTACAAAGCGCTTTGAAAGCAGTGTTTCTATCTGCGGTGTAATTTTGTTAAAAAAGGATAATATTTTAGGGGCAAAATATGTCTCGATGCGATTTTTAATGACTTTTGCCGGATTTCCTCCCACAATTGTATAAGGTAAGACATCTTTTGTTACAACTGCGCCCGCCGCAATAATCGAGTGGCTTGCAATGTTTACTCCATCCACAATAACAGTATTTGCCCCAATCCAAACATCGTTTGCAATATTAATGCCCTTGCCAAAAGTTTTTTGCTCATTTATAGGCACAAATATGTCACCATGGCAGTGATTATCTGCTATTATAGATGCTCTTGGCGCAACTCTGACATCGTTGCCAAAAGTTATATTGCCCTGCAGATAACAAAAACTATTAAACGAGCAGTTGTCCCCTGCCTTTATTTTTGCGTGGCGAATTAGCGCACTTCCACCGATAATGCAGTTGTCTCCGAGCTCTAGCGTTGCATCGTGAATGTGTGCATCTGTAGCAATGTAGCAATATTCGCCTAAAACACTGCCATTATCGCACAGTTTTTGCTTTACGGCTCTCTGCGCTTCGGTGTCACGGTCAACGGCGTTCCAAGGTAAATAATCATCGGTAAAATCCATTACAAAATCCCCCTTACCAGTACATATTCCAATCTTTTACATAGCGTGTCAGCGCCTCCATGTAAAAGTAATCGCCCCAGCTCACACACTCGTCAACGCCCTCCGGTGTGCACGTATTGTACGGGCTTTTTTTACTGTAAGTGCCGTGCTTTACAAGGCCTATTCCCTCTTCGTACTCAGCAAATTGCACGGCATAATTATCGCACAAACTATTTAACATTTGCGCGGCTAGATTTTTGTAATCTCTCGCCTTATCGTCGCTTACATGCTTTGCCATTTCTAACAAACCACAGGCCACTATAGCGGCGGATGATGAATCTCTCGGCTCATCGCCCTGTGTGAAAATCATGTCCCAATACGGTATCATGTCCTCGGGCAGGCGGCTTAAATAATAATTTAGCACCTTGTCGAATATCTCTTTGTACTCTTCTTTTTTAGTGTATGTATAGCTAAGTGCCACGCCGTAAAGACCCCACGCTTGACCTCTTGCCCAAGATGAATCGTTACTATAACCTTGGCAAGTGACACCGCCCACCGGCGTACCAGTAACAGGATCCATGTAAAAAGTGTGATAAGTGCTTCCATCTTCTCTTATAGAGTTTGCAAGGCAGGTTGTTATATGTGTGTAGGCTATCTCTGTGTACTTTTCGTCGCCTGTTTGCTCATGCGCCCAATAAAGTAGCGGTAAGTTTAATAGGCAATCAATAATATACCGATAGTTTTCTTTTGCGCCCATCTCTCCCCACGCCTGTAAAAACCCGCCTGTTTTATGAAAGCGTGAGCACAGCTGATCTGCCGCTAAAATTGCGGCTTTTCGGGCTTTTTCATCGCCTACCAACTTATACGCAGCAACGCATGTAGGTGTGTACAAAAAGCCCATGTCGTGATGATCAACCTCTACTTTATTGCGTATGCGCTCGTCAAAACTGTCCGATAAAATTAATGCAGCTTTTTTAAATGCGTCATCTGCCGTGTTTTCAAAGGCTAGCCAAACCTCCCCCGGCCAAAATCCACAAGTCCACTGCGTGTTTTCACATTTTGGGTAAATGTTTTTTACGCTAGAGTGATTTTGGCAGTTGTGCGTAAAATGAGGCAAATTTTTTTGCACTATATAACACGCTGTGTCCAGCGCATTTTGCGCTTTATTGGCGCTGATCATTTCTGCATTAAATTTAGTCATACTTATCTCCTTTTGTTACAAGTTAAACTTACAATATAATTAGCTTTAATTAATTTTTTCTCGTGCTTTATTTTAGTTATGTTGACACAAGTAAAAGCTAATAATGTAATTTTAACCCTTTAGCCCTGCATTTGCAACGCCTTGAACAAAATATTTTTGCAAGGATAAAAATACAATGGCAACAGGGATTAAAGCGAGCACACTCGCCGCCATAATCAAGCCATATTCGCTTGAATATTGTGCAATAAACATGCGCAAACCAATTTGTACTGTTTTTAAATGTGTTTCGGTTAGGTAGATAAGTGGGCCTAAAAAGTCGTTCCATGTATTTACAAAAGTAAATATTATAAGTGTAGAAATAGCCGGTTTTGAAAGCGGCAACATAATCCGCCACCATATTTGGTATTCGTTCAAGCCATCAATTCTGGCGGCCTCGCAAAGTTCGTCCGGGACGCTGTCGTAAAATTGACGCATTAAAAACACACCAAAGGCGCTAAATGCTTGCAGGCAAATAATTGCCAAGTGAGTATTGTTTAAATTAAACTCACGCATCATCATAAATTGAGGCACCATGTACGCCTGCCAAGGAATTGCTATTGTGCCTATGTAACACAAAAACAGTGTGTCTCTGCCTTTAAAGTGCAGTTTTGCAAAGGCATATGCGGCAAATGAAGACGTAAGCAATTGCAAAATTGTAACAATTACCGTTAATTTTGCGCTGTTCAAAACAAATGTAAGCATTGGGATAGTCTCCCAAATTGTAACGTAATTCTCCCACTCAGGATTTTGTGGTATCCACTGCATAGGGAACATAAAAACGTCTTTATTTAGCTTTAAACTGCTTGAAAGCATCCACGCAAAAGGAACTAACATTAAAAATGCAATAATTATTAATATGATATAAATTAAAATTCTGCTCGGTTTTATTTTTTTAATACTCAGCATTTTTTACACTCTCCCTCTTCTTTTTTTGGGTTTGGGGTTTGGGTTATTCATTGCTTTATTGCCCCTAAACTGGATTATTGTAACAGTTAAAACCATCAAGAATAAAATCATCGAAATTGCACTGGAGTATCCGTATTCAGGCGTTCCCACAAAGGCTTCGTTATATATTTTATAAACTAAAACTATTGTGCTTGTGCCGGGGCCGCCCTGTGTTATCATGTACATTAAATCAAAAACTTTAAAGCTTTGTATAACAACCATAATTACAACAAAAAATGTAGTGGAGCTTAGCTGCGGCAATGTAACATTCCAGAATTTTTGCCATGCATTTGCCCCGTCTATATCTGCGGCTTCATAAAGTTCTGAATTTATACCCTGCAAGCCTGCGAGGTAAATTATCATATAATAGCCCATCAGTTTCCAAACGCTAAACAGTATAACGGTTAGCATAGCCGTATCACTTCCGGCCGCCCACTTTGGCAAATCTTCAACGCCTAAGTTGCTTAACAGCTGGTTTACAGGGCCCAAGGCCGGGCTAAACAAAAAGTTCCAAACGGCTGTAACCGCAACCATGCTTGCTACGTAAGGAAAAAACGCTGTTATTCTAAAAAAATTGCGGCCTATAACTTTTTGGTTTAGCAAGAGCGCAAGCCCCAAAGCACAAACGATTGTAAGCGGCACTGTTCCGCATACGTACAATATTGTGTTCCAAAAACTTTTTTGAAAATCTTTATCTGTAAACATGCGGGCAAAGTTATCAAGGCCCACAAATGTCATTTCGGTTACGCCATTCCACTCCATAAAGGCAAGAATTAATGCGTAGAGTATAGGTATTAAAGTAAAAATGCAAAACCCTATAAAATTAGGTGCAATAAAACTATATGCAACCAATGCATTTCTGGTTTCTTTTTTATTAAAAAAGCTTATGCCTTTTTTGTTTGTTCCTAAAGCGCTGTTCGATTTAGTCATACACTGCCTCCCGTTTTTTTATTATAATATCAAAATTATGTGCCAAGCTATATATCCTTATATTTTTACACTTATATCCGGCAATTTAAAATTGTCGTTTGTGCTCTCAATATAATTTTTTAAAATATTATGAAGTTCTTCCTTTTTTTCTTGGTGTAAAATATCATAACATAAATTTGCCATTTCATAAGGGTCCTCGTTTAAATCAAACAATAAGTAATCAAAGTTGTTTAAACACACATATTTCCAGTTGTCTGATGTCACTACTCCGCGCCACTCTTTATTGATTGTGTGATCTTGGTACTTTCTTGCAATCTGCTGTAAATATGCGCTTTTGGGCATCTCTTTGTCGTTGTTTTTATACTCTTTAGTCCCCTCTTTTATGCAAAGAGATGAATAATCATAGCCCACCATGTTTTCGGGTATTTCTATGCCGCAAAGGCCAAGTGTAGTTGGTGCAATGTCCACATGGTTTATCAACGCATTTGTTTTTCCGTGCTTCATGTGGTATCCCTCGCCTACTCGGCTAACTATAAAGGGTATCCTTATAGACTCCTCCCAAGGGCTTGATTTGTGCCATTGCCCGTGCGAGTTTAAACAGTCGCCATGATCCGACATAAAAATAATATATGTCTCTCTGTCTATGTTTAGCTTTTTTAGGGCGTTCCTAAGCCTGCCCAAATTGGTGTCAATGTTTTCTATCATGCCGTAGTATCCTGCTAAGTTTATTTTAGCTTCTTCGCTGTGTTTGCCCGGCGGCACATTTGGCCTTAGCTTTATGTCGGCCGGGTTGTGGTAATACTTTGCCGTGCCGTCTAAATCTGTTGGGGATACGTATGGGTTGTGCGGTGGCTGTACCGATAGCACGCCAAAGAAAGGTTTGTAGTCGTCTTCGCTCGTAACATGCTTTGTAATATGATTTATAAAAAGATCTGTTAAGCTGTCTGTCTCATAGCCGTCCAGCCTAACCGGCTCTTCGCTGTCCGTGCCAAAAACGTAGCACTCGTTTTGATTATTACAAGCCTCGTTCCCCATAAAATAATCAAAATTGCCTCTGCGCTCTTTGGGTATATAATGCGCAACTGAGTTAGAACCATCCAGGTGCCATTTCCCCACGTATGCAGTGTGATAGCCTGCCTGTTTAAAAGGCGTTGCAATAGTTGGAATGCTGCTGTCTAGCGCTGCGGGCGTTTGCACTACGCCATTTTGGTGCGGGTATAGCCCCGTTAATAATGAACCCCTAAAAGGGCAGCACCACGGTGCGCCGGATACTGCACTTGTAAATGCAACGCCCTCTCTTGCCATATTATCTAAATTGGGGGTTTTTACATTTGCATCACCCATAAATGCCATGGCTTGCGCTCTCATCTGGTCCGTTAAAACCCATATGACATTCGGTTTTTTGTCATTCGCAAAGCTTAAGTGACTTCCGTTTATATCGCTCATGTATATCCTCCCAAATTGCACAAATTAAATTTTATCAATATAAAAATGTAGGGGGTAATGTCAACATCCGCCCGAACAAATTAAAATGAATTTGTTTTTCGGGTCGATGTAGGCACCCACCCCTACATTTTGAGTCTATTTATTTTTTTGCTTTATATTATTGGTTTAAAATTGCTTGTACGCCCTCGTTCATCTCAGCAATGCCCTCTTCAATAGTAACATTCTCTGTCATGATGTTGTCGTGTCCTGCGTTTAGCACTGTGTCTATGTCAGATGCTAAATCGCTAACAGGCATCTCTAAGTATTTTTGTGTAACTTTCAAAGCCTCTTTGCTGTTTTCATCAGTTGGGAAACCTTCCATAGAAGCGATTGTATCAAGAACTTCGTCTGATGTGATAGCTGGTATAGAACCTACAGATGCCATGATAGCCGCGCCCTCTTCACCACAAACAAAGTTTACAAAGTCTGCTGCAAGGTCTTTGTATTGTGATTTTGAGTTAATGCCAAGGCCTGCAATTGTACCCAAAGTAGTGCCCGGCTCAACGCCTTCCGGCACTGGGTATTTAACCATGCCCCAGTTTGTTGTCAAGTTTTCGCCTGTCTCTACTTTAGAAATCATTGTTGGGAACGTCCATGTGCCCATAGTCATTGTTGCAATTTGGCTGTTAAACCATACGCCTGTGTAATGAGTTTGCGATGTTTTAAGTGTTGCATAATCTTGGATTATACCATCTTGTTGCATGCCTAGCACCATCTCATAGTACGGAGCAAGGAAGTCGTATGTACCGTCAACAATTGTGTTTTCGCCGTCTAATATGCCAAACAACTGAACACAGCTGCGCCAGATGTGGAAGTGTGCGCCGTAAATTTTCTCTGCGCCCTCGCCCGATGTCATCTCACGTGCAAGTGCTTCGTACTCTGTCAATGTCATGTCGTTTGTTGGGTATTCTACATTTGCTGCGTCAAAAAGATCTTTGTTGTAATACATTATCCAAGAGTCTGAGCGGAAAGGCATTTGGTAGTAATTGCCGTCTGCAAGAGTAACTTGCTCAATAATTCCGCCAAAAAGGCTTGGGTCAGTTGTGTTTAAATCGTTTAAAGGCTCTAACATGCCAAGATTTGTTAAGTTTGAATAGCTAGGAGTATCTTTGATAGAGATAATATCAAGGTCGTCGGCACCACCCGATAGCTGTGTTGTCAATACAGTTGTAAAATCTGTGCTGCCAAGGTCAATCATCTCAATTTTAACGTTGGGGTATTTTGCCTCAAATCCATCGATTAGCGGTTGGTAATAAGGAGTTTTGTCTATGTCCCATAAAACCCATTTTAAAGTAACTTCTTCTGTTGTGTCTGCCGGTGTCTCTTGTGTAGCGCCCTCTTCAGTTGTTTGCTCTGCCGCAGGCTCTGTGCTGCAAGCTGCAAATAATGTTAGGCACATTACCATTGCAAGAATTAAAGCTAATAGTTTACGCATAATTTCCTCCTAAAAATTTAGTGATTTTTAATCTGTTATCATTATAACTAATAAATTTATAAATCTACATGCATTATTATGGTTTTTTTATTTAATATTTTATTCACATTTGTGCAACAGCCCCAAAAACATGTAATTTATTTACAAAACATATAATTTTATGAACTGTTTCACAATAAAATTGCACTAAACCGTAAAATTAAGTATACTAATAACTGATATATCATTTATAATTATAAAATGTATTAAGCGGTACTAAATACTTTATTATACATTTAAATAAAAAGTAGTTGAGGTAATGCTATGTTTACTGCCAAGGCACAATGCCTGCCCATTTTACTAGAGAGCTATAAGCCCAAGGTAACCGCAGCCAACAGAGATATTTGGAGCGCTCTTCCCCCTGAGTTAAAAGAAAAGATAGCAAACAGAGGCCGCGCACAATTAAATAAAGAATACGCACAGCTAAGTATGCAGTTGTGGCTTCAGTTTAGCAAAACCGGCAACAGGGGTAATTTTGCAGACGTATACTTCCCTAAGCGGCGTCAGCTTTCTGACGTAGTTATGGCAGAGTGTTTAGAGCGTAGCTTTGAGTATATGGACGATATTTTAAATGGCATTTATGCCATAACCGGCGAGTATGCATGGTGGCTGCCCGCACATAACACATACGAGCGAGACGCAGAGCAGCTTAAATATCCCGACACAACACGCCCTGTCCTTGAGCTTTTTTCCTGCGAGACGGGCGCACTTTTGGCCATGACGCACTATATGTTAAATGATGTTTTAGAGCAGCCTGTTTTAACACATATAGAAAAAAACATAAGCGAGCGTATTATTTCGCCCTTTTTAACAGAAAAATTTTGGTGGATGGGGTACAGCGACCAGCCAATGTGTAACTGGACACCCTGGTGCACTTCTAACGTGCTACTTTGCGCTTTTTTACTGCCGTTTGACAACGAAACACGAAAAAAAGTGTTAAATAAGGCCTTATATTGCCTAGACAGCTTTATAAAAGAATACGAGGAAGACGGCTGTTGCGACGAGGGTGCGCAGTATTATTCCCATGCGGCACTCTCTTTATTTGACTGTCTGCATATTTTAACACACGTTGCCCCAAATGTTTTTGATGATTTATACGAGACAAACAAAATAAAAAACATGGCTAACTTTATTTACAACATGCATATAACCGATGCCTCTTATATCAATTTTGCCGATTGCTCGTCTGCCGCAGGGCGACGAAGCGTGCGAGAATTTATTTTTGCATGCAAGACAGGCAATAAATCGCTACAAAATTTTTGTGCGAAAGACATACTAATAGCATTGGGCGAAAAAGACGACAACAGTGATATTGCGAGAATTAATTTAAGCTATCTCGCTTTTGATGCAGAACATATAAACGATGTTTTAAAGCACAATGCAACAGACATTGAAAATCAGCACAAAAAACTATACTATGATAGTGTTGGCATTTTTATAGCGCAAGACGATACTTACACGTTGGCGGTAAAGGCAGGAAACAACGCAGACAGCCATAATCACAACGATGTTGGAAGCTTTATTTTATACAAAAACAATAAGCCCGTTTTTATTGATATAGGAGTTGAAACCTACAGCAAAAAAACTTTTAGCAAAAACAGATATGACATATGGACAATGCAGAGTGCGTGGCACAACCTTCCTACAATAGACAGTGCCATGCAAAAAGACGGAAAAAGCTACAAGGCAGCAAATGTAAAATATGCTTTTGGGGGCGATTTTAGCTGTATTGAAATGGAGTTGCAAGGCGCTTACCCCAAAATTAGCAGCATGAATTATTACAAGCGCAAATATCATTTGGAGCACGGAAAATTTTTGAGCATAACAGACGAAACGGACTGTAAAAACAGCACAGTATTATCGTTTATAACCGTAGAAAAGCCTTTGCTGCGCGGCAACACAATACATATAGGCAGCGCTGCAAGCTTAGCAATAAGCAAATGCAAAAGCGTAAAAATACAGGCTGTGCCTATTGACGACAGTCGCCTTTTAACCTCGCTTCCCCGCACAATATACAGAACGCTTATTGAGTTTATCGACAACATAAAACTGCGCATAGACTAAATGGAGATTTTTTATGAAGCATAAATATATTCATAGCATACGCATTAAAATTACAATTCTTGTTTGCATATTTTCTTTTTTGCTTTTAACTACGTTTTCTTTGTTTTTGTTTAACATTTACTATAACGAGCAAAAAACAAAAGTGCTACAAAATACAGAATTCGACTTGCAATTTTTAACCGAGATAATTGACAGGGACCTTGAAAACTTAATCGCTATGAGCGAGTGGAGTATTAATAATGTTTCGTTAAACACCTATTTTAACGACCCCAACCCAAGTGCATTCAGCTCGGTAAATGCGTACGAAAGCTTTAACCATGAATATATATCTAACAGCTCCAAAAACTACATTAACAGATTTTTGCTCTATTCGGGCAAAGACAGCATACTGCAAGTTGGCTCCTCTACTTTTTTTACAAATTCAATTGGCTTAAACAGCATTATAAGCATATCAAAAGAGTTGAGCCAACTTGCAGAATTTAGCATTAAAATTGAGAACGATGTTTTTTCTAGGGCAAACGAAAAAGCCCTGATAATTACAAGGCCTTTTGATTTAATTTTTGACAGCCGTGGCCTGTCGTATCTAAATGTAGATTTAAGCGTTTTTACTGATAAATTTTCTTCTTTTGCGGGCAGTGATGGCAGGCAAATTTACTTAATTATCGACGATAATTTTTACTTAGAGGACAGCGCAAGCCTAATACAAACAGATTTTACCGCAACCTATAAAAGCGGCAATAATTCTCTGCCCTCCCCATTAAATACAAACAGCATATACAATTACATTATAGGTGAAAATGACGAGGAGTTTTTTACAGTAAGCTACCCTATTAAAAACATACAAAACGCATATATTATGCTTTTAATTCCTCAATCGGACATATATGCGCTGGACTCTTCTTATGTCACTTTGTTTGTGGTAATATTTATTGTCGTTTTACTCGGCTCGCTATTTTTTGTTATTTATATGCAAAAGACATTTGCCGTGCCTGTTGAAAAACTATGCGCACAGATTAAAAACCTTGCCGACGGAAAATTTGTTCGCAATGAAGACATAGAGTGGGAAAATGAACTTGGGGATATAGGCAAAGGCATTAACAATTTAAGCGAAGAAGTTGTGCTTTTAATGGACTCTAGGCTTAAAGACGAAAAAGAAAAACAGCGTCTTGAGTACAATATGCTACAAAAACAAATAAGCCCACATTTTATTTATAATACGCTAAACAGCATTAAATGGATGGCGACAATTCAAGGCGCAACAGGCATTGCCGAGATGACCACCGCTTTTAGCCGTCTGCTAAAAAACGTTGCAAAAAACAATGCCGAGCTAGTGCCCTTACGTGAGGAGTTTGCGCTTTTAAACGATTATAACACCATACAGCAATACCGATACGGCGGCAGCATAAACCTTGACATAGCAAAAATAGAAGACGAGAATTATTGTAATTGTTTAATACCGCGTTTTACCTTACAACCAATAGCCGAAAACTCTATTTTTCACGGTATTGAGCCAAACGGCGGCATTGGCAATGTATTGCTGCACATTGAAAAGAACGACGAGGGCGACATAACCATAAGTATAACAGACGATGGTATAGGTATTTCGGACGAAGAAATTAAGAGGATATTCTCAAACGAGAGTGACAACAACAGCCAAATTGGCATACTAAATGTGCATAAGAGGCTACAGTTTGCTTTTGGCAAAAAATACGGCATTGAAATGTTTGGCGAAAAGGGCAAATTTACAAAGACTATTATTAAAATACCTTGCAATAAGGAGAATTAAATGGCACTTTATAAAGTTATTATAGCCGATGATGAGCCACTTGTTCTAATTGGCTTACAAAGCATAATTGATTGGCAAGAGCATGACATGGAAATAGTCGGCACTGCAAAAAATGGCGAACAGGCGATTTCTTTGATAGAAAAATGCGACCCCGACATTGTAATAACAGACATTAAGATGCCTTTAAAAACAGGACTTGAAGTTATTGAGCACAGCATAAACAAGTTGCATAAAAACCCTAAATTTATTATTTTAACAAGCTACGATGAGTTTGAATTTGCAAAAAAGGCGCTTCAATTAAATGCCGTAGACTACTTAATTAAGCTAGAGCTAACATCTGAGAGCTTGCTTAGCGCATTAAAAAAAGCAGTTGCTGCATTAAATAAACACAGTACAAAACCAAGCGCAAACAGCAAAGAAACTAACACGGGACTAGCCAACTTTAAAGACAAATTTTTTATGCGCCTTTACAACAATTTATTTGATAGCGAGGCCCAATTTTTAACACAGAAAAACAACTTACAACTTGAATTTAACTCAAACTCTTATACAGTTGCCTACTGTAGGGTTATTTCGCCTAAAAAAATAGATACACAAAAATTGATAAAGTTTTTTACAAGCAGTGTTGCAATTGTTGCGGACACTGTGCAAAAATACTTGCCGTGCTACATTACAAGTTTAGACACTCAAAGCTTTTGTATTTGCTATTGCACCGATGATTTAAAGGAAATTGAAAAATCGTTACAACAGGCATCACAGCTCGTTTTTAATTATTTTAGCGCTTCGTTATATTGTTACATAGGAGTGCCGGTGCACAATATTATAGATGCGAATATAAGTTACAATTCGGCTAAAACAGTCTCTGCAAACAATATAGCCGAGGCTAACATAGTTTTTGCAAACCCCGGTGACGTTAAAATTTACAATGATTTTAATGTATACAAAGAACAACTAACGCTTGCGCTTGAAAACCTGGACAAACAATTGCTAAACGAGACAATACTAAAAGTTATTAAGCACATCGAGAGTAAGCCCGAGGATTTTTCAATGGCATTAAACATTTTAACAGGCAGCGTTTATCTAATTATTTCTTTACTGTCCGACGGAGAAAATATATTAAATATTATTTTTAAAGACGAGCCTGAAAGTTACAGGTGCATATACAACTGTAAAAACACATTAGAATGTTGCAAAAAGCTAGAGCAAATTAATACCCAGTTATGCTCTAATTTTTTAGGCGGCAGAAAAAGCTATAAACAAAAAATAGTTTTAAATGTCCAGCAGTATATAAACGCCAACCTCGGGCAAAAATTGAGCTTGCAAGACATTGCTGCCGAATTTAATTTTACCCCCAGCTATTTGAGCAAAATTTTTACCGAGTATGCCTCTTGTAGCTTTGTAGAATACGTTACAAAAGAACGTATATCTCGTGCAAAACAGCGCCTTTTGGAGGGTGACACAAAAATTTACGAAATCGCTCAAGAGCTAGGCTTTGAAAACACTTTCTATTTCAGCAAAGTTTTTAAAAAGTATACAGGCCTCTCTCCAAGAGATTATATGCATCAAAAGTAAGATGCCCGCTTTAGGCTTATTTAATTTTACTTATAGGCCATGTGAAAATTCGGCAGATAAAACGCATTTATAATATATTTTTGGGGTGTAATATGAAAGTAATCACAAACAGCGGAGAATTTATTTATAATTTGGATAACACAGGCAATACAGATGTTTCAAAACAGCTGCAAATTATTATTGACGATTTAAACAAAAAAGGCATAAATACTGTAACTTTTTACTTTTCGCCCGGGATTTATTACATAGACAGTCCATTAAATATAAAATTTATAAGTGTAAAATTAATTGGCGAGGCACACGGTGGCATTGATATTCACGGCATGAACTTAGCCGGCGGAACTGTATTTCATTTTGGCAAAAACTGCTTTCCTAATTGCATTACTTTTATCCCAAACGGTGAGGAGTGCTCCTTTCCTGCTAAAGAGAGCCCCTGGACATATAAAACAACACGTGTTTGCATATCTAATATCAGTTTTGTCGGGCACAACAACACCGATGTTGACACGCAAAACGGCTATTCTCGCTTTAGGGGTGACGAGCCCAATTTTAGACAATTATATTGGTACCCTAAAAAAGACAGATACGAAAATATTGAAGCAGAGGGACAACGAGCAATTGTTATTAAAAAAAGCAAACAATATGAAAAGCCCGAAATGCTCACAGTGGACAATTGTTATTTTACCGATTTATACGTTGGCCTTGACATTGCAAACTGTGATGTCAGCAATATACACCACTCTTGGTTTGCTCAAATGGTTTACGGCATTAGGTACCACTCTGCCGGGCAGTGCATTATGATGCACGATAATTGCTTTGCAGATTTACAAACTGCCATCGATTTAAACTCCCCAACAATGTCGACCATACACAATAACACCTTTGCCTATTTGAGCAAATGCTTTGTAATTGAAAACGCCGAGGAAGTTAATATTTCGTCTAATTGTGTCAAAAATTGGGACAAGGCTGTTAACACGGCTTCGTGCGGTGCTTTTTTATACGCAAAAAACTCAAAAAACATTAATATAAACGCAAATACAGTTATGAATGCGCTTGACAGCAAAACAAAAAACTGCACTGTAGACGAAGACACAATCGACAGAGCATTTATACATTTTGACAAATGCGAAAATTTGCTTTTTTCTGCCAATATTATTGACACAAAACAGACACAAAGCGTTATATGCCTAGAAGACTGTAAAAGAGCGGTATTAAAAAACAACTTGATTAATTTTGACAGTGATAAAAGCTACTATACCGAAAAGGGAAAATGTACAAACGTAATATGTGATTAATATTTTTTATTTAACGCGGCATTTTGCCTGCCGCTTACACGGCAACAGCCTAATATGCAAAAAATTAACTTTCAGATTATTTTTAAAACTATAAAACCGAGCAGATGGACTGAAATTCATCTGCTCGGTTTTATATATAACTGCCACATTTTTGCCACGTTTTTATCAATACTAATTCACACTTTATTGCTAAGATAGTATACAGTACATTAATTGTATATTATTTTGTAATTGAGGAGTATGTAATGGAAAACTCAAAAGCGGCCAAACAAGGAAAAAGGAATACTAAGCACATTAAGCGTAACGTAATTATTGCGTGCATTGCACTGCCAATCATAACTGCTAGCATTTTTATATTTACAAGCTTTGCAGGGCAAACGGCACAGGCTACATCACAAAGCGTCAATAATACTTATAAAGAAGAATACGTAGTAAAATCCAGCATAGTTGTCGGCGTTACAGAAATGGGATCCGCGAGTTTAATCAGCACGGACATTTCTTATGAGTTTGAAACAACAGTGCTTGATGTTCTTGCAAAACCGGGTGAATATGTAAACGCCGGTGATATTATCGCTACAATTGACCTTGAAGCCTTTGAAGAGCAGTACGATGCCGCAATGTTAGCACTCGAAAACGCTCAGCTAAATTTTGAAAAAGAGCAAGTAAGTGCCGATACTTCAGAATTAAATGCATTGCAAACATATGAAAACAGCATTGTCGACGGAGAAACTGCACAACTTACTTACGATTTGCAAGTTGCAGAGCTAAATAATGGCTACAACACTATTTTATCGGAGATATCCACACTTGAAACCCAAAAAGCTAGCATCGAGGCACAAATTGCCACAGTAAACACACTTAATGGTCAGCTTGCAACTTTAAACACAGAGCTTTCAACGCTACAGGCTGAGCTAGTAGCAATAGAAAACCTTATAACTTTTGTAGCTGCTAACTTAAACACCACTGTCGATGCCAATAACCCAACTTCCGTATCCGCAGACGCAGACGGCAGCGGCACAATAGATTCTAGCGACGATGCATTATTGCAAACACAAAAAAGCGATAAAGATGCCGCAATTCAAATAAAGCAAGACGAAATAAAAGCAAAAGAAGCCGAGATACAAACTGCCGAGAGTGCACAAATAACAAGCTCAAGCTCACAGCAAAGCAGCCAGTCGCTTGACTCTCAGCTAACACAAACTACAACAAGCCTTACACAAGCGTATGCCGAGCGAGACACATACAGCTCTACCATGCAAAGCAAGATGCTGTCCTATGAGCAAGAGTACGAAAAAAGCATACAGGCATACACAAATGCGGGCCAAACATACGAAAACGCTATAAGCACTGTTGACAACAGCGTAACCGAGTCACTTTTACAACTTGAAGAAGCCCAAATGGAGCTTGAGAACCTTGAAAAACTTGTTTCTGATGGCACTGTAATTGCAACAGCTAGCGGCTATATAATGAACATTGCCGAAGAGGGCTCTAACATTAATACAAACGGTGTAATTGCAACCATTGCACAAAGCACCTCTGCAAATGTATTTGTAAGCATACCGCAAGAAGATATTGCAGATATTGAAATCGACATGCCGGTCAACATTGTTTTTGACGCTTACGAGGACACTACTGTAACCGCAATGGTTGATTACATCTCAATGTCGGCCGCAGGTGGCATGCAAAGCAGCGTTAGCTATACTGTAGGCATAGAATGCTATGTTGCAGCCTTTGACGGCATGATTATTTTTGACGGCATGACAGCAGACGTTACATTTGTTGAAAAGCAGGTTAATGATGTTTTAATAGTGTCTAACAAATGTGTGCAATTAATTGACGGCAAACAATATGTGCTAATGTACGACGAAAACAATAATATTATCGAAGTAGAAGTTACAACAGGCTTTTCAGACGGGTTTGACGTTGAAATTACAAGCGGGCTAAATGAGGGTGATATAGTATTGCTTGAAAGTGCGGTGAGCCAAAATGCGTCTTAGCGAGATAATGCGCCTTGTTTTAATTAATTTAAAACAAAACAAATTTAAGGTGTTTTTAACATCGCTCGGTATTATAGTTGGCGCAGCTACAATTGTTATGGTTATTGCCATAGGCGAGGGCGGAAAACAAGACGTTGAAGAACAATTTAAAACACTTAACGCCGGCACAATTACGGTGACATCCGGTGGCATAGATACGGAAAGCATGATGGGTGGTGGAATGCCGTCCGGTGGCGATATGTCATCCGGTGGCGGTATGCCATCGGGGATGAGTTCCGGCGGTGGCTCTTTTAGCAGAGACTCCTCCGGCGGCGGCACTTCGAGCCGAAACACAATGCAAGGCATGGTAGAGGGCGCAACACTAACACAAGAAAACTTAGACGATATACTATACTTTGTGCCCGATATTGTTACAGGTGCAATTTTTGCCACTGTTGAAAGTGACGTTTTAAGCGAAGAGCTTGATGAGGCTATATCCTTTGACATTATTGCCACACAGAGCTCTTATGCACAAATTTCTAATTTGAGCATGCTTGTGGGCAGTTTTATTACGGACGAAGAGGTTTTAGACGAGACGAGAAGCGTTGTTTTAGGCTACACTGTGGCAATGGACCTCTTCGGCTCGCCGGCATATGCGTACGACGAAAGGGTAGAAAATGTCGTAAACGGCGTGCTTGCGCAGATGGGCACTGTGGTTTCAGGCGTTAACCCCGATACATCTATTTTTATGCCGTATTCAACCGCAGATAAATATTTACTTGAAAGAAACACGCAGCCACAAATTTCTGTGCTTGCAACTAATGTAGATGCCGTGCCAACTATTATTGAAAACATAGAGCTTGTGCTCACGCAGGAAAACCCAAATTCCACTTACACTATTGAGGACTCTGGCGCAACAATGGATGCCGCCATGCAAAGCGCAAACACACTGTCTGTTTTGCTTTTGGCCGTTGCCGTAATTGTCTTTGTAGTTGGTGGCATAGGCATTATGAACGTTCTCTTTGTGTCTGTTAAAGAGCGAACCAGAGAAATAGGCATTTTGAAATCCTTGGGCACTAAAAAAAGCAATATACTGCTGCTGTTTTTACTCGAGGCAAGCATGATTGGCTTTATAGGCGGTATACTTGGTGTCGGTTTAAGTTTTGCCGTGCTACCTCTTATGCAGTATACAGACATGACTGTTGTTATAACAACAACGTCTATAGTTCTTGCCTTTGTATTTGCACTTTTTACAGGCACAGCGTTTGGGTTATATCCCGCGTGGAAAGCGTCTAACCTAATACCAATTGAAGCGCTAAACAATGAATAACTAACTGCAAATAATATAGATAATCCGTATATGGGTGCGGTTTGTTTTTCTTCATTATAAAAAATAAAACAGCAGAACGGAGAATACCAATGAAAAAAATATTACTTATTACTACTATAATTGCATCGCTTGCAATTCTTACCGCTTGCTCAAACAGCGAAGCCGCCGCCCTACCTGCAGATGAAAACAACGGCCAAAGCACCGAAACTATGGGCACAAACCAAAACGGTGGCGAAGGCGGCGCCTCGGCTCAAATGCAGGGCAATAGTGTTGTTGGGCTTGTTAGCAGCGTTGTTGGCAACGAAGTTACCATACAGGTTGGCGAAATGCAAGGCGGCATGGGCGCCAGCGCCCAAATGCCTGATGGTGCAGAAATGCCGGAGGACGGCGAGCGTGGCGAGATGTCTGAAGATATGCGAGAGCAATTCCAAAACGGCGAGATGCCAGACGATTTTGAAATGCCAGAGGGCACTGCTCGTGGTGAGATGTCCGAAGATATGAGAGGTCAGTTCCAAAACGGTGAGATGCCAGACGACTTTGAAATGCCAGAGGGCGCAACCGGAGAAAGACAGCAAGGCGGCATGGCACAGGGCGGCATGGCAAGCATGTCGGAACAAGATTACTCGGAAATTATAACGCTTACAGACGAAGAAAGAACTTTTAACGTGCCCATAACAACACCCGTTACACAATTTGCAACCGAAATGACATTCTCACAAATCACAGAGGATATGTATATATCTGTGATGCTTGATGAGAGCGATAATATTGTTTCTATTAATATTTTAGGCTAAAAAGCACGTGACAGAAAGTAATATACCGCTCAAACTATAAAGGTAGGAAATAATTATGATTTATATGAAAAGCATAGTAAAAAAATACAACACCGGCGGCGAGGAACTAACCGTATTAAAGTCAATCGATTTCAGCGTAAAAAAGGGCGAGTTTGTTGCTGTGCTCGGGCCGTCGGGCTCCGGCAAGAGCACACTTATGAACATAATAGGCTGTATGGACGTTTGCAACAGCGGCGAGTATTTCCTTGATAATGTGGCCGTACACAGCCAAAAGGGCGAAAAGCTAACAAAAATACGCAACGAGAAAATCGGCTTTATTTTTCAAAAATATCAGCTAATACCTACGTACAGCGCGCTGCAAAATATTATTACCCCTTTAATTGTGCGTGGCATGACACACAGCGAGGCCGTAAAAGAGGCGACCCCCACAATCGAAATGCTCGGGCTTTCAAAGCGTATAAAGCACCGCCCGTCTGAGCTTAGCGGCGGACAGCAGCAACGTGGTGCAATAGCTCGCGCCCTTGTAGGCAAGCCGTCAATTTTATTGGCAGACGAGCCAACGGGCGCCCTTGACAGCAAAACGGGTGACGAGGTAATGGCGCTATTTAAAAAACTGCACAGCCTAGGGCATACCATAGTAATGATAACGCATGACCGTAAAATAGCACAAAATGCACAGCGCGTTGTAGAAATAATTGACGGCGATATTTACACGCCACAGATTGCAAAGAAGATGGGCGCTTAATTAACACCAAACATGTATTTTCGATTTTTAATTAAAAAGTCGGAAATACATGTTATTGTATATAAAAATATTGTATAATATTTGTGGCGTGTTATTTTATAAGGAGTATAAATTTATGGCTAAACTCATATATGTTGCAGACGACGAATTAAACATACGCGAGGTTATTTTAGGCTTTTTAAACAAAGAGGGGTTTGAAGCACAAGGCTTTGAAACAGGCGATGATTTGCTTTGTGCGTTTAAAGATAGGCCTTGTGACATGGTTATACTAGACATAATGATGCCGGGAAGAAGTGGACTTGAAATATGTGAGGAAATTCGAAAAACACACAATGTGCCTATAATTATAGTGTCGGCGCGAGACAGCGAGCTCGACAGAATAACAGGCATAATCCAGGGCAGTGACGATTATTTAACAAAACCCTTCTCCCCTGTTGAGCTTATTGTGCGGGTGCAAAGTATTTTTCGCCGCATAGATTTTGAAAACCCCAAAGAGGAAAATGAGACACTAAGCTTTAAAGACATAGCGCTTAATCTTAATATGCACACCGCTACTTGCAGTGACAAAAGTATTCAATTAACTCCTATTGAATTTGAGCTGCTTTTATATTTATTTAAAAATAACAAAAGGGCAATTTCCAGAGAAGAGCTTATAAAAAACGTATGGAACTACGAACAATATGTAAACACACGTGCTGTGGACGACACGCTAAAACGGCTGCGAAAAAAAATAGCGCACACAAATGTTAAAATAACCACTGTTTGGGGATTTGGTTTTAAATTGGAGGACTAAAATGAAAAAATTGCATCTCAAACATAAAATATCACGGCCGTACATGTGTTTAATTATAGCGCTGCAGGTGTTTGTAATTATAGTTTTTAATCTGCTTGTAAGCACCTACTCATACAACCAAGCCGAGATACAACTGCAAAAAGCCGCAACAAATTTAAAAAAAAATATTGATTTTACGCGCGCAGAACAGCCTACTTCCGTGCAAGATTTCCCACCTCACATATTAATTAGGATAATTGGACAATACGAAAACACACAGGTTATTATAGTAGAAAACGGCACACTTTTAGAAGCATCCCGAACCGGTGAAAACAATCTTTCTGAAAATGCAATCAATAAGGCGATTGAGCTTACAAAAGATGCAAGTGAGAGTGAAATAGTTTCTTTTACAATACAAAGTGAATATTACCATGCCATGTGGTTAGATATTGAAACTTTACCCGAAACCCAAACGGCCATTTATATATCGGCAGGCCATTTTGCGGACGGTTTTGTAGAAATGGTAAACATAATTTTAATTAGTATCTCTCTTTTTATTATAGTAATTTCGCTTATTATTTCTCATAAAATATCAAAAGACATCGCACAGCCTATCCAAGAAATAAGTAACACAGTTAAAAAGATGAAGACTGATGAGCTATCAAATTTAAATGAAAATCAAAACAGCATCGAGCTTACCGAACTTGCAACCGAGATCAATGAGATGAATTACCGTATTTATAATTATGATAAACAGCAAAAAGCATTTTTACAAAATGTGTCGCACGAGTTGCGCACGCCGCTTACAAGCATACAGGGCTTTGCCGAGGGTATGCAGCAAGGTGTTTTTAACGACAACAACAAAACAGCAGGCGTAATTATAAGCGAAGCGGAGAGAATAACAAAAGTTTTAGATAATATTTTAGCACTTGCAAGGATAGAAAACTTTGATAAGCAGTACAATTTTACAAATATAGATGTATGTGAGTATTTTAACAATAACATTGAAACTCTAAACGGACTTGCCACAAAGCAAAACAAAGTAATAATTGCAAATATCCCAGACGAAACATTAATGCTAAGCACAAGCAAAGAGCTTTTAGACCAATGTGCAAAAAATTTAATTACAAACGCTTTGCGCCATGCAAACAGTATTGTTACTTTAAGCGTGCTATACCACGAAGGCCATATAATTATTAAAGTAAAAGATGACGGCAACGGCATAAGCGAAAAAGACTTGCCGCATATTTTCGAAAGATTTTACAAGGGTAAAAACGGAAACATCGGCCTTGGGCTTTCCATAGCAAAGGCGGCGGCAGACTCCATAAACGCACAGATAAAAGCATACAACGACGGCGGAGCTGTTTTTGAAATTCACCTACCCTGACAAATAACTAATTAATAATTTTTAGCGCACAAGCTATAGTATTAAACACATATAATTAAAAGCTACATTTTGCAATGGCAAAATGTAGCTTTTAATTTTTAAAAAATGTCGGACAAATGTTTAAATTTTTAATCTTTACCTATTTAGTTTTACTGTTTAACAAAGCAGCATCCCACTCACCTATTTTAAAACCAACCAGCACACCACTGTCAAACAATGCAATAGGCCTTTTAACAAGCATTCCGTCAGTTGCTAACAGGCGTAGCTTTTCTTCGTCGCTCATGTCGCTAAACTTGTCTTTAAGCTTTAGCTCTTTGTAGATATTCCCGCTTGTGTTAAAAAATTTTTTTAGTTCAAATCCGCTTTTAGCGTGCCATTCTTTAAGCTCGTTATAGGTCGGGTTATCCGTTTTTATATTGCGCTCAGTATATACTATTTTATTTTCGTCCAAATATTTTTTTACTTTTTGGCATGTAGAGCATTTTGGATAGTGTAAGAACAACATGTTTTTTTACTCCTCAATTTTAAGTATTGCCATATTTAACTCATAAACGTGGCCTACATAGTAACTTTTTGTTTTACGCAATATAAAACTGCACTGCGCCAACACAAAAGACATACACAACATTATAAACAGCGCTAATTAGTTGTTTTCTCTTTTACATACATAAATATTGCCACACCTATAATAATAGTATAACCTATTAAACTATAGGCAGTTGGAATTGTGCCAAATATAATTAAACTGTAAATTGCCGAAAAAATTATTTGTGTATAATCGTAAACAGAAATTTCTTTTGCCGGTGCGTTTGCATATGCTGCGGTTAAGGCAAATTGACCAAAGCTTGCAAATATTCCCAGACACAGCAGATACATCAACTGTAAAAAGCTAACTTGCTGATAATTAAAAACTACAAACGGCAAACACACTAAAGTAGAAAATGCCGAAAAGAAAAACACGATATAAGGCCCTCTTTCACCATTAATTGAAAGTTTGCGTATTATCGTATAAGTTATTCCTGCCACAACAGCTCCAATTAAACCACCGATTGCCGGAAGCGACATCAGGCTTGTTTCGATTTTTGCACCGCTAAAAATAGAGACGATTAGCGTTGGGTTTATTATAAGCAAGCTGCCCATAAATGCTATAATTATGCCCGCTAATTGCCATGATTTTATTTTTTCTTTCAATAGCAATGCCGAAAATAATATTACAAAAAACGGCGCTAGCTTCCCTATTGTTGTTGCATCTGATAAAATCATATTGTCTATTGCATAAAAATTTAAAAACACACCCATTGTTCCAAAGGTAGAGCGCAATAATAAAAGCTTTAAATTGCCTTTTTTATATTTAAAATTAGCCCCTTGTTTTAGTAGCACCGCAGTTGAAAAAACAAGTGCAATAACATTCCTAAAAAACGTTTTTTGTATAAAAGGCACATCACCAGACAGCTGTATAAAAAGGCTCATTGTAGCAAAGCTTAAAGCTGCTAAAATTATATATAGTATCCCTTTTTTCTTGTTATTCATATTACCTCAATGCTATAAAATTACCGGGCAGCGCATGCGCTATCCGGCTAAAACTAATGGAACTACTTTTAAAGTTTAACATAATAAAAACAATTTTTCAATTTTTCAGGCAAATAAAAAGCTTATTGTAAAAAAATTTAACAATAAGCCCTTGTTTTTTATATTATTGTCGCTATTATTCCTTCGCTTTGTTTAATATGTTCAATTAGCCTTGTTTGTAATTGCTTTTTTATTTCGTAATATTGTCGGTCATCTATAAGGTTTTTCAATTGATGTGGATCTTTGTTTAAATCGTATAAAAAGTCGTCTTTATATACTTTAGAGCCCGCGGCGGCGCCGCCTTCTATTCCGGGCGCCGCAATAGAATATGTATAATGCGCCGTCCTTATCACCCTGCCAACGCGGCTCTCCGATATTTGCGCAAAAACAACATTTTCACGGTTTGCATCTTTTTTGTTCACTACATCAATTAAGTTTTCGCCAATCATCGCCTGCCCAACATTAACGCCTGCAATTGCAAGCATAGTCTTGGGCAACGACTCCGTCGAGACAAGCTCTTTTACATTTACGCCACCTTTATACGCACCACCGCTTACAACAAGTGGCACCTTTAAGCATGCATCATGGCACGAGCGCTTGTAGTCATCATAGCCATTCAAATTTTCATCTCTATTTCTAGTTCTAAAATGGCTGCCATGGTCCGACACAAATACAATTACTGTATTTTGATATTCGCCCATGTCTATTAGCTTATTTATAAGCCGCCCTAAATTGTCGTCTTAGGTTCGGCACTGTCCTAAATAGTCCGGATACTCCTCTAAATAATCGCCTTTTGGAAAAGCTTTTAAATCCTGTGGAACTGTAAAATTTTTAAAGCGCTCTTTGCTCCCTTTTGGCCCCTCGTAGTGATTTCTATCATTTTGGTGGTGGGGTTCAATATAAGATATAGTCATAAAAAACGGCTTTTCTTTTTTCCAACCATCTAAAAACTCAATCGCTAAGTCCGTCATGGCGTCTGCACGGTAATTTTCAAACTCAACTTTATTGTTGTTTTCGTCAAACACATAGCCACCGTATCCATGTGAGGTAAACTCTAAAATATCCGCTGCCCTCCAAAAGCCATTATAGCCCCCACGATATTTTAGAGGAATTGCAGTTGTTTGAAAGTCAATTTCAGGGGCTTGCTCCAGCCCTCCATCGCTCGCCAAATGCCACTTGCCTATGTAAGCATTCTCATATCCCGCCTCTTCAAAATAATTTGCAGTGGTTTTAACATTAAGCGGCAGCATAACATTATTTCTAAAGCAGCCCGTTGTTGTTGCATATAGCCCTGTTTGAAATATCGCCCTGCACGGGCCACAAACAGGTTGTGGCGTAAATGCATTGCTAAATTTAACGCCATTTTTTGCAAGCATGTCTAAGTTTGGTGTAATTTCAAGCTCTTGCCCAAAGCAGCCGCAAGTGTCCGCGCGCTGTTGGTCAGTAAAAAAGAATAATATATTGGGGTTATTTTTCATCGTTTTTCCTCTCAAATTA
>CAYJBO010000030.1:26921-27932 GCA_964368295.1 uncultured Bacteroides sp. | reverse complement strand
ACCTTATCACCGCTACCCTGCCTACTTTCACTAAGGAGTCTGCCTTATTTGCGCTTGCGGTGCACATTTTTGCTCTTCTTATGAACGGCTGTCATCCTTTTGCATGTGCTGTAGATGGGCGCAATAATCTTTTACAGCTCACAAGCTCGCAGCCGTCTGTTACCGCACCACAGCCCATAGAGAACATAAAAAATGGTTTTTACCCGTTTTATCATACAAAATATAACATTACAACACCTGCCTATGCACCTGATATTTCTTATTTACCTAAAGAAATTACCGATCTTTTTATTTTAACTTTTGTGAGTGGACATTCCTCACCTAAAATGCGCCCTAATTGTGTAGATTGGCACGCTGCTTTATGTAAAGTGCTAGGCATGGTAAAAAAATGTGCTGTAATTATAAACCACTCATATCCTAATCAAAATAGTTCATGCCCTTGGTGTAATGCGACAAATAAATTCAACAAAAAAACCACAACTGCCATTGCCGCCGCAAGTAAAAACAGAAATACTACAGTGGGAGCACATAAAAAAACATCTAACACAACAACTACAACAGCCACCACAACTAGGAGCACACGCAGGTCTTATAGCTCCTCGTCTGATTATATAAACTCGTCTATCATATTCTGGGTTGTAACAATTATCATATCGATACTAATACAGGGCATTGCGCATTACATGTATGGCGAGCAACTTGTGGCTTGGTCCTTTGGCGACGGTGAAAACGACGAGTGGAAGAAGTTTTTAGTCAATTTTGCCTCTAGCATAGGCTCTTGGGGATATGTAATTTGCGGCACAATCTCTTGCATTGCTTACAATATTTACGCACAGTCTAACGGTTATTATTATGGCTTTAAAGCATATATGTACATACTCTCCATATTGTGCGCAATAGGCGGCAATATTTTATGGCTAGTTTTAGTTTATGCCGTTTCTATCGCTATACAGCTTGTTTTGGCGGCTATAATTATATTTATTGTGTGTAGCATTTTTTCGGGTAGTTGAC
>CAYJBO010000030.1:23752-26911 GCA_964368295.1 uncultured Bacteroides sp. | reverse complement strand
CGTATGAAAAAATTTAAAATTAAACCGATATGCAACAACAACCCCTGCTCTGCCCCATGCATAAACGGAAAAGCATTTATACTGTGTTGGCGGTGTACTAGTGCAATTATTGGTGCGGCAATAAGTTTTACCTTCTTGTTTATTGTTGCGCCAAATTATACTGACAGCTTATTAATCTTTGCCGCAATTTTTGCTACACCTGCTATTGTTGATTTTACTTTAACTAAGACAAAGATAAAAAAGCCGTCTAATTTTCGCAGGATTATTTCTGGCTTGATCCTTGGCATTGCAGTATCTTTAGCAGTTTATTTTTTTAGCAATATTTTATTTGATTTTGCAGTACCACTCTAATAAATTAAACTTCACTTACAATTTAAACCCAGCATAAAAATTTGACTTTACACCCTAAAAGCAATATACTAAAACATGGACAAAAATTACATGTCAGAGGATTAGTTATATTGCTTTGAAGCACTAATAATCGCGAGAAATTTAGGCAATTTAAACGCAGCTTTATTAGTACTTTTATTTAATTGCATTTGCTACCTTTGCATAGGCGTAATGTATTTGTTATTAGGCAATAAAATGCATAATTTTATATTTTTTTACATTGTTATAATCTATGTAAGTGGCATTTGCTATTTTTATGCAAATCTATAAACTTAACATATTATCTAACAGTTTACAAAGTATTTATTTTAGGAGTGACTAGACTTGACAACTATACAATTAAACGGTGATAATTTTAGCTATGTTATGGGCGTTGATGCAAACGGTCGTTTACACCACTTGCATTATGGCGAAAAACTCAATGATCTTGGCGACTTTAAACTTCATGGCAAGCAACATGCATGGGCTCTGTACGACAGCGTGGCAGACACTGACAGATGTGTAGACTTTGCGAAAATGGAGTTTCCCTCTTCTTATCATTTGGATTTCGGGGTAAGTCCTGTTGCTTTGCACAATAAAAAAGGCAACTTTATTTATGATTTAAAATATATAAAACACGAAATTTTAGCAGAAAAACCGGAAATAGACTCTATGCCAAGCACTAGAGGTAGCGGTATAAAAACTTTAGTAGTAACGCTTAGCGATGATCAATTTGGTGTAACGGTGCTACTTTACTACAGCGCTGTTAAAAATGCACTTTGTAAGCGTGCAGAAATAATCAACACAAGCGACGACACAATTTATTTAGACAGTGCATATTCCTCTTGCATTGACTTGCCAAAAGGAAATTATGAAGTGCAGTATTTAGCAGGCACATGGGCAAAAGAGCGTCACATAAAAAAAATACCAGTATCGCAAGGTAAAATTGAAATATCAAACAACGTTGGCGGTAGCGGCCACCAAATAAACCCGTTTGTTATGATTGCAAGCAAAAACGCAAGCGAAAGCAGTGGCAAAGTATATAGTTGTTGTCCGGTTTACAGCGGAAATCACAGCACGGTTATTGAAGAGGGGCAACTGGGCCGCGTGCGCATTATAAGTGGTATTAACCCCGACGGTTTTTTATGGGAACTAGCCAAAGGCAACAAATTCAGCACGCCTGAGGTTATACATTGTTATTCCAACACAGGATTCGAAGCGCTTTCAAATAACATGCACGAAGTTGTAAACGAGCATATTATACCGCGTAAATTTAAAGATACAGAGCGCCCAATTTTGATAAACAACTGGGAAGCTACATATTTTGATTTTAACGAGGAAAAAATCCTCAATATTGCAAAGTGTGCAAAAGACGTAGGCATTGAACTTTTTGTGCTTGATGACGGCTGGTTTGGCAAGCGTAATAATGACGATTGCTCTTTAGGCGACTATGATGTAAACTTAGACAAACTACCTAGCGGACTAGACGGGCTAGCGCAAAAAATAAACGATATTGGGTTGAAATTCGGCATTTGGTTTGAGCCTGAAATGATTAGCGAAGACTCTAATTTATTCAGGGCTCACCCCGATTGGCGCATAGAAGAGCCTTTCCACTCGCCCAGCGTAGGGCGTCAACAATATATGTTAGACCTAACTCGAAAAGAAGTGTGCGATTATATTATTAAGTCTATAAGCGGTATTCTTGCAAGCACAAATATAGCTTATGTAAAATGGGACATGAACCGCCATATGAGCAACATGCCAAAATTAGGCTTTAACCACAAGTACACTTTGGGCTTTTACTATGTGTTAGACTCTATTGTAAAAGCATTTCCAAACGTTCTTTTTGAGGGTTGCTCCGGTGGTGGCGGACGTTTTGACCTTGGGGTTTTATACTATATGCCACAAATTTGGACTTCGGATGACACAGATGCTATTGAGAGGCTTAAAATACAGCACGGCACTTGCATGTTTGCACCATTAAGCGCAATTAGTGCACACGTAACGGCAGTGCCAAACCATATTACAGGCAGGGTTACATCGCTAAACAGCAGGTTTTTAGTTGCTTTAAGCGGCAATTTTGGGTACGAACTTGACATTACCGCATTGCCACAAGAAGAGCTTGACGAGATAAAAGAGCAGATAAAAATATGCAAGCAGTACAGAAAAATAATTACAACCGGTACTGTTTGTAGGCTTGTATCCCCTTTTGATACTAATTACAGCGCAATTCAAATAACATCTAAAGACAAGGTTACTGTTATTTTTATTGTTACAAGGGTGCTGTCGGTTCCAAATGACCATCATGAGACATTTTATCTTAAAAATCTTGACCCAAACGCTATGTACAAAGCTCAAAATGGCGACATTAAGCATGGTGATGCGCTTATGTACATGGGATACGATGTAAATTTCGAGGCCGAAGATTTTACATCACATATTGAAATATTTACAATGCAATAGTTTTTAAAAAAAACAATAAATACAAACTAAAAAGCACGCTATTAATTTAGCGTGCTTTTTATATTAAGCAAATAATTTTTTAAGTAATGCTAATTATTAAATGCGAAAAAACGGCAAAACTACAGAACAAAAATGTAGTTATATATGTTGCATAAGTATAAACTTTAGCAAACTTGTTTTTGCTATCTTTTAAAATGTGCAAGGCACAACCTATAAATGCGCTGCCTATCACAAATGTAATGGGTATATATCTATAATTCATTGTGCACATAAATGGGTGTGTAAAGCAAAAAATAATGTAACTGCCAAACACCGCAACATATAATA
>CAYJBO010000030.1:14554-23742 GCA_964368295.1 uncultured Bacteroides sp. | reverse complement strand
TAAACACCTTTTTTTGCACTGACATAATATTTGACTTTTTAGCTAATGTATATACCATTGCAAACACAGATAAAAGCACTAAGAGCAAGTTTATATAAAACAGCACAGCGCCTACTGCTACAAATGCGGCGTTAGTGTTGCCGCCTTCCCATTCGCCAAACATGCTGGTGCGCAACATGTATAAAAATATATTTTCGTCGCTATATGTGTTCCAGTTAGACATAAAAGGAACAAGCTCCGCAAAATCAAAAATAAATATCCTGTCAGCGCCGGTGCCTCTATATTGGTGGTTATCAAGCCCTAAAAATGGCACATAAGAAAAAGGTACACCAAACAAAATATAGCTTCTTAACAGCCACGAAAGGCCAATGGGGATGCTTATTGTGCCAAACAGTGCATACTGTGCAAATAATATTTTGCGCTCTTGCTTTAATTTAATAAATTTATATATGAATAAAAACGCAAGCGCAGGCGCAATGTACACAGCCGAAGTTTTAGCAAGCATTGCAAAGCCCATAAATAATGCGGCTATAATTATGCGCATAAATGTGGGGTTTTTATACCATTTAATAAAAAGATAAATTGTGCAAAGCATTAATAAAAACGCCAAAGGATCATTATTTAAAAGGCCTGAAAAGGCAACATTTTGAGGATGTAAAATTATGATTGCCGAGGAAATAATAAATGCTTTGTTGCTTAAATTTAGCATTTTTACTATAGCAACTGCCATTACGCTGCTACAAGTTGAATAAAAAAGTGAGAGCGTTTGAAGCGATTCCGATGCTACTAAAATATCGGCATCCAATATGTTCTGCAAGCTCATCCATCCCGCAAAAATCATATGACTAAGCGGAGGATGGTAAAATTGCCAAATAGTACGAGGGTCAAAATCCGGCAGTTTAAAATTATTGTTTACATAATACTGTATGTAAGCTAGGTGCCCGTCCTGGTAATCGTAACGTCCGCTGTCGTGTTGGCGCATATAGTGTGGGTTATTTGCAACATAAACTACCTTTACTATAAATGCTATAATAAAAAGCGCAAAAATAAAATTTTCTGCCGTTAGCACGCCTTTTTTGTAAGCAAAAACGCAGAGTGCAAGCACAACACCTATCAATAAAACCCCTGAAAAAAACACACCGTCATAGCCGTAAGGAAGTGTTGTTAAAAACGGGTTTAAGCCTATGCATAGCACTGCAAAAAGGCAAATTAAAAATGACGGTTTTAATAAAATACCGCTATCTAAAACATCATTTTTCTTCATGGTACTCCTTGTCTGTATTGACATTCCAAATATTAGATTTGTCTTTTTTGTTAGTTGTGATGTTTTTTACAGTCTCAAATGCAGTTGCCATAGAATGATCCATATTATTATATCTGTGCTGCCCGTTGCGGCCTATACAATATAAGTTGATAAACTTGTTTAAGTAGTCAATAACATCATCAATCTGTGCGTACGTATCAAAATATGCAGGATATGCCTTTTTAACTTTTTCCACGTGAGTGTCTTTTACAATATCGGCGCTCTCAATAATACCCATTTTAACAAGCTCTTCAATTGCAAAATCGCTAAACTCTTTGCTGTTTAACTGCCATAGCTCATCGCCCTCTGTACAAAAGTACTCAAGCCCTATCCAAACAGTGTTTTCGGGGTTTTCTACAAGATATGGCGACCAGTTGTTAAAAATCTGTATTCTGCCAAGTTTTACAAAGCAATCTTGCACATAAATCCAGCAGTCAGGCACTATGTCGCCCAGTGTTTTAATATTAGTTTTATTTTTAATTTGCAGCTTATCTACAAGCAACCCGGCAGTTATAAAATCACGGTACGGTAAATTTTTCGCAATACTGCACACGTCAGAAGGTGCGCCTTGCATACTGCAAACAAGGTCTTTAAGCGGCATTGAAGAAAGAACAATATCATGTGCAAAAACTTTATCGCCTGCTATAACTTTGGTGATTTTTTCGCCGTCAAATTCAATTTTTTCTACCTTGCAGTTTTTAATAACTGTGCCGCCAAGGCTCTCAAAGTTTTTTACAGCCGTTTCCCACAGGTGCCCCGGGCCAAATTTCGGGTAGTAAAACTCTTCAATTAACGATGTCTCTGCAGTTTTTGAGTTTTTCCCGCCAAAAATTTTGCGGAAAACATCTTTAATAACGGCTAAAATAGAAAGCCCCTTTACACGCTGTGCTCCCCAATCGGCAGAGATATCGCGTGGATGTCTTCCCCATAGTTTTTCGGTATAACCCTCAAAAAATAATTTGTACAAAACCTTTCCAAAACGATTTATGTAAAAATTTTCAAGATTAGTCTCTTGCCTTTTTATTATGCAAGATTTTAAATAGCTAAATCCTGCCATCATAGTTGTAAAAAAGCCAAGGTTTTTTACAGTGCTAAACTTCATGCTTATAGGGTAGTCAAAAAAGTGTTTGTTGTAATAAATTCTCGAAACTCTGTTTCTCACAAGCATAACATCATCGCATGTTTTAGGGTCCGGGCCGTTTTCAAACAGTTTTGAGTCTCTACCTAAAATCTCATCGTCCATGCTGGGCGCACCTTGAAGCGGCAACAAATCAATCCACCATTTCATCACGCGCTCGTCTTTAGAAAAAAAGCGATGTCCACCCATGTCCATGCGGTTTTTGCCATGTACTGCTGTTTTAGATATGCCGCCTACACTATCGGTTTCTTCTAAAATAGTAACGTTATATCCAAATTTTTGTAGCTCAAGGCCCGCGGTAATACCGGCAGGGCCCGCTCCTATTATTAGTACTTTTTCACTCATATTTTTTTACTTATTCCTTATCACACAATTTACATTTACCAAAGCAGTTGTCTCTTTAGTCAAATTCGCTACAATTTACATTGTATAAATACGCCTAAATAAAGATTATATCAGCAATGCTGATATAATCTTTTATCAACCATTTGTCTATGTAATAATATTATTTTACAAATAAAATATTAACATGATAATACTAAAAAGTCAATTTAAAAATCAACATATCACTTATATATTTAAACAAAAAACACAAGATAAGACAAAAAAATAAAAACTTAAAACTGCAAAAAAACAGGGGCAAAAACAAAAGACAAAGCCGCTGTTAAAAAACTTGATAGTAATAAAAATATTGATGAAAAAATAAAATACCTTATATAAAGATCAACCCTTAAATTTACATCTTTGTTTTTGCTTGTAATTTGCCTGTACAGCCCTGTTGATAACTGTACGGCGTGTGTGCATAGTACAGAAATAGTAATCGCCTCAATTATTTGCGGTAAAAATAGAATAAGCAAGTTTGCAAACACGCCTTGTGCACCCATTGTGCCATACAAATATCCGTTTATGCATCCAATAAAAATGCCCTTTAAAACAGGCAGTAAAAATATAACAGGCAAGCCTATGCAACAAAAGCTAAAGAAAAGCATTATTAAATGTATTGTAAAGGATGATAGAAAAACAAAGCTCATAACAGATAAAAAATCGGCCGAATATATTGAAACCACTTCTTCGATAAAGAAAGTTATATATACTTGTCCGCTATTTCTGCTATAACTCTCGTAAATAGAGCCTATAACTATCCCAAAAAATAATAAAATCCATGGCAGTGGAAAAAACCATACTTTTGCTTTGTTTTTAACCCGCCTAACATGTAAAGGCCTTAATCTTATACTACCTGCTTTTTGCATATTTATTACCTGTCCTTTCTGTTATAGGCAAAATAATATAACACTAATAAATATGCTTATTAAAGTACTTATATACCAATTTTACACACAATATGATTTGATAAAAAAGACAAAAAGCACCTTTTAATTACAAAAAACGCTTTTAACGCTTAGTGCAAAAAGGTGCTTTATTATTAAAAGTAGGTTATGCTTTATAAAAAGCACAACAACTAAAGGCTGAGCTCTTGCGCACGGTTAAGGCAAGCCTCAAGCCCTGCTTTATAGCTTTTATCAAAGCCCGTCTGTGTAAATTTATCAAGCGCTGCAACAGTAGTGCCTCCTTTTGATGACACCATTGTTATAAGCTCGTCTAAACTATAATCAGTTTGCTTTATCATTCCCACAACACCGCTCATGGTGTCACAAAACATATCCGTTGCAAGTTTTTCGTCTATCCCATGCTCCTTTGCAAACTCTGATGTCAACTTTGTAATTAAGTACAAAAATGCAGGCGTGCTGCCGCTGACACATATAACCTCGTTAAATTTATCCTCGCATAGCTCATACACATTTGAAGCACTGGCAAAAATGTCTTTTACAAAACAAAACTCACTGTCTGAAACATTGCTATTTCGGCAGAGCGCAACAGTGCCGAGTCCAATTAATAGCGGCGTATTTGGCATGGCACGCACAACACTTGCATTTGTCAAAATATCGCAAATGTTTTTAGTTGTTATGCCTGCCGCTATTGTAACAATTTTAGTTTTTTTCGATACATCGTCCTTTATTTTATCTAAAATAACTGTAAAGCTTTGCGGCTTTACACACAGAAAAACATACTCACAGCTATTTGCTATTTGTTTTTCATCGGCTGCTATACATATGCTTAAATCAGCGGCATTTTTTAAGGCAATCTCAGATATATCAAAAGCACTTATATCGTTTGCATTAATAATGCCGCTGTTTAAAATTCCTTTTGCTATGGCTGTTGCCATGTTGCCAAAGCCTATAAATCCTATTTTCATAATATTATAGTCCTCTCTTTTAACAGTCTTTTTAAATTGTTAATATCAAAAATTCATCTTGCTCTCTTTCTGTGCTTTTCTGCTTTTAACATGCCTATGTAGCCGCCCAATGCCCCGCAGCAAATAACCGAAAAAGCCTTAATTGCAGCTAACTGAGTAAGCATGTTAGAGCCGTTAATAATGCTAATTAACCACAAAAGCATAAACGCACAGAGCCCTATAAGTGCCCCATAAATAAGTCCACGCTTTTTTTCAAGCATCGCAAATACCATTGCACATACCGCAACACCAGAGCATATTATTATCATTGTAATGGGCACAAGCAAAGACATCGGAACATCTACTTGTGTGAGCAATACGGCCGCTAAACACAGCAAAGCAGTAAAAACCGCAAGCCCGCACGTACTGGCCAGTAGCACATGCCAAATCTTTGTTTTATATCCTTTTTTTTGAAAATGATTTAAATTCGCCTTCATAAAAAAACACCTCCACGCATTGTATATTATGCGCTGAGGCGTTTTTTTATTACTAAACTAAATTATTTTTTTGCATCTTTTGCAGCTTTTTCTTTGTTTGCGTCAGAAGGCGACTCAACTACTAATTTTTCTACAGAATATATTGCATCCCTTTTAAAGCGAAGCTTAACCCTGTCTGCACCGGTCTCAAGTACAAATGTATCCTCTTTAATAGAAGAAACAATGCCTAAAATACCGCCAATTGTAGTTACAGTATCGCCTACTTCAATAGAGTTGCGCATAGTTGCTGTTTGCTTATCCTTTTTTTGCTGTGGCCTTATCATAATAAAGTACAATACCACAAGCATTAAAACTATTGGAACTATTGTAAATAGCATGCTAGTTGTGTCCCCTGTAGCAGTTGTGGTTAGTGCTACGCTTTGGTTATTTGCAAGATTAATTAACATTTTTTACCTCCGTTGGCTTATACGCATTTTTATATATAAATTGTAATATAAAATACAAATAGCCTTTATAAAATTACTACACTTAAGTATACATAAAAAAAAGCATGTTTGCAAGTATTTTATTTAAAATTTACACAGTATTATATTCTTTTGTCTAGTTTATCAACATTTTCACTATAAAACGCTTCAAATGTATCGTTATCAAGAGCATTTCTTATTTTTTCCATCAGTTTATTATAAAAATGCAAGTTGTGTATTACAGCAAGCCTCATGCCTAGCATCTCGTTTGCTTTAAAAAGGTGTCGCAAATACGCACGCGAGTGATTTTTACAGCAATCACACTCGCACGTCTCGTCTATTGGGCTTTCGTCAAGTACATGCTTTGCATTTTTTATATTGATTATACCCTCACTGGTATTTAAATGTCCGTGCCTTGCATTCCTGCTTGGCATTACACAGTCAAATAAGTCTACTCCCCTATTTACCGCTTCTAAAATATTGCCGCAGGTGCCTACCCCCATCAAATAGCGTATTTTATTGTGCGGCATGTGTGGGTTTAATGTGCTTATAGTCCTGTACATCTCCTCTTTGGGCTCGCCCACAGCAAGTCCGCCTATTGCGTATCCGTCAAGGTCAAGTGCTGCTATTTGTTTCATGTGCTCAACACGCAAATCGTCGTAGCAACAGCCTTGGTTTATACCAAACAGCATTTGTTTTGGGTTTACTAGCTTATCTTGTTGCCTAAGTTCCTCTTGTTTAGCCTTGCAGCGCTCAAGCCATCTTACTGTCCTGTCACAAGAGTCTTTAGTGTATTTATACTGTGCCGGATTTTCTATACATTCATCAAACGCCATGGCAATTGTAGAGCCTAAATTTGCCTGAATTTGCATACTCTCCTCAGGGCCCATAAAAATGCGCTTGCCGTCTATGTGAGAGTTAAATGTAACGCCTTCCTCATTTATCTTTCTCAGTTTAGAAAGGCTAAACACCTGAAACCCGCCGCTATCTGTTAAAATTGGGCCTTTCCAATTGGTAAACTTATGCAATCCGCCAAGTTTTGCCACAACCTCGTCTGTAGGGCGCAGGTGCAAGTGGTAAGTATTGCAAAGCATCACCTGGCAGTGGTTTTGCTTTAAATCCTGTGCACTTAAACCGCCTTTTATTGCAGCGGCAGTGGCTACGTTCATAAATGCAGGCGTTTGAAAAGTGCCGTGAACCGTTATAAACTCACCCCTGCGTGCGTCTTTATTCTTTTTAATTAGTTTGTACATTTTTGTTTTACTCCTGCTATATTAAATAATAAACATGGCATCACCAAACGAAAAAAAGCGATACTCTTCTTCAACTGCTGTTCTGTAGGCATGCATAGTATTATCGTACCCACAAAAGGCAGAAACCAACATTATCAGCGTGCTCTCCGGCAAATGAAAATTTGTTATAAGTCCATCGAGCACCTTAAATTCATATCCCGGGTAAATAAATATGCTTGTGTCATCGCTACAAGCTACTACTTCTCCATGCTTTTGCGCCGCCGACTCCAGCGTGCGGCAACTTGTTGTGCCTACCCCTATTACCCTATTGTTATTCTGTTTTGCTCTTTTAATGGCCTGTGCTGTCTCATCCGGTACTGTATACCATTCGCTGTGCATAATATGGTCTTTTACATCGTCTGCCTTAACAGGCCTAAAAGTGCCTAAGCCTACGTGGAGTGTAACCTGTGCAATTTCAACACCTTTTTGTTTTAAGCTTTCTAAAAGCTCGTTTGTAAAGTGCAATCCTGCGGTAGGGGCGGCTGCACTGCCGGGCTCTTTTGCATAAACTGTTTGGTATTGAGATTTATCCTCAAGCTGTTTTTGTATGTAGTGCGGCAGTGGCATTTGCCCAAACATATCTAGTTTTTCATAAAGTGTCTGCGTATCGTAAACAAACTCAACAAGTTTTTTTCCGTCTTCTTCATCACTTAAGATATGCGCCTTTAAACTGCCATCCCCAAAAGATACAACTGCGCCGGGTTTTAACCTTTTCCCCGGTTTTGCAAGGCACTCCCACACATTAGATTTATGCTCTCTTAAAAGCAAAATTTCGCATACGGCGCCCCCGTTTTCCTTTTGGCCAATAAGCCTTGCCGGCAATACTTTTGAGTTGTTGACAACAAGTAAATCGCCCTTATTTAAAAGCTGTATAATATCGCTAAATATACGATGTTCAACACCTTTGCCTGTCTTATCAACACACATAAGTCGTGATTTATCACGTGGCTCACAGGGTTGTTGTGCTATTAAATTTTGCGGTAAATCATAGTAAAAGTCGCTTTTTTTCATGTTTTTTTTGCTCCTGCATTGACATTATTGTGTTTTTATTATATTATTATATAAATTGAATATTTACAGAGGTTGCGGGTTGTATAAGTAGTAAACACATTTGCAAGTAAAGCTTGCGCGGTTTGCCAGAACTGTTGTGCGTTTACAAAAGGACATCTCGCCGAAGGAAATTGCTCGGCAGGCTATTTCCTGGGGTCATTTCCGAAAGGTTTGACACTGTCGTCGTGATTCGGCGTTGTGCTGTACAATAGCAACATGTATGTTATTATAGTGCATTTTCTGCCGGTTTTCAAGCCGGTTTTTTGTTTTATTACGGCGTTTTTAAATTTACAATTTAATTTAGGGGTTAAAAAGAAAGGATTTTATTATGAAAAACTACAAAGTAGGTATAGTTGGCGCAACAGGTATGGTAGGACAAAGGTTTGTCTCACTGATGGAAAATCACCCTTGGTTTAGCCTTACGGTATTGGCTGCCTCGCCTAGGTCGGCTGGTAAAACATACGAGCAGGCTGTGGGAGACCGCTGGGCCATGCCGACACCGATGCCAAACAGCGTAAAAGACCTTGTTGTATTAGATGCATCTGATGTAAATGCTGTGGCACAGCAAGTTGATTTTATATTTTGCGCAGTGGACATGAAAAAAGACGAAATTAAGTCGCTTGAGGAGGCTTATGCCAAGGCTGAGTGCCCCGTTGTGTCAAATAACAGTGCACACAGAATGACAAAAGACGTGCCTATGATTGTACCTGAGATAAACGATGACCACACAGATATTATACCTAAACAGCGCCAAAGGCTTGGCACAAAAAAAGGTTTTATCGCAGTAAAATCTAACTGCAGTCTACAAAGCTACGTACCTGCTCTTCACCCTCTTATGGACGACTTCGGCGTAACAAAAAGCCTTGTTTGCACATATCAAGCAATCTCCGGCGCAGGCAAAACTTTTGAAACATGGCCGGAGATGGTTGACAACTGCATACCTTTTATAGGCGGTGAAGAGGAAAAAAGCGAGCAAGAGCCACTAAAACTGTGGGGCACTATTCAAGGCGATGAGATAGTTCATGCAACAACTCCGTCTTTAACGGCGCAGTGCTTTAGGGTTGCCTGCACAGACGGACACATGGCAGCCGTTTTTGTAAGCTTTGATAAAAAGCCAACAAAAGAGCAAATCATTGAAAAATGGGCATCATTTGAGGGTGCGGCACAAAAGCTTAACTTACCGAGTGCACCTAAAAAGTTCTTGCACTATT
>CAYJBO010000030.1:10022-14544 GCA_964368295.1 uncultured Bacteroides sp. | reverse complement strand
AACGGCATGGCAGTTTCTTTAGGCAGGTTGAGAGAGGACACACAATACGATTATAAATTTGTTTGTCTGTCGCACAATACATTGAGGGGCGCGGCCGGCGGTGCTGTTTTACTTGGTGAATTACTTGCGGCAAAGGGATATTTTGACTAGTTATATACTATAATTTATTAGCTGTAAATCATTTAGGCCGCTATTGTAAAATTTACAGCTAAATATTGCTATAAAAGCGGCAGAACGGAGATGCTCTATGAAAAAGACAATTTTTAAAGGTTCGGGCGTTGCGCTTATAACACCTATGCTTGAAAATGGCGATATCAACTACCCTGTTATGGCAGAACTGATTGAGTTTCAAATAGCAAACGGCACAGACGCAATTGTCAGCTGTGGCACTACCGGTGAGGCATCTACAATGGATGACACCGAACACCTTGATGTTATAGAATTTGTTGCAAAAACAGTAGCCGGCAGAATACCCGTAGTTGCCGGAACGGGCGGCAATGACACACGACATGCTATAAACCTTTCGTGCGAGGCTGCTAAAAGGGGTGCAGATGCACTTTTACTAGTGACACCGTATTATAATAAGACAAATCAATCAGGGCTTATTGAGCATTACAACAGAGTAATTGATGCCGCAGGTTTACCGTCTATCTTATACAATGTTCCGTCAAGGACGGGTATGACAATAGCGCCAAAAAGCTATATAGAACTCAGCAAAAATGAGCTTGTAGTGGCGACCAAAGAGGCAAGCGGAAACTTTACAGCAATAGCACAAACCGCGGCATTATGCGGCGACAACCTCGGTTTATATTCGGGCAACGACGACCAAATTGTCCCTATGCTCTCACTTGGCGGCCTTGGTGTTATATCTGTTTTGGCAAACGTTGCGCCACAGCAAACACACGATATGTGCGCACTTTACCACGAGGGCAAGCACGCAGAAAGCTTGAAAATCCAACTGGAAATGATGGAGCTTGTCGACGCTTTGTTCTGCGATGTTAACCCAATCCCTGTTAAAGAAGCAGTTGGGCTAATGGGCTATGATGTTGGAGCTTGTCGCCTACCTCTTGGCGCACTGAGCGATTGCGCAAAAGAAAGTGTTTTAAAGGCCATGAAAGGCGCTAAAATAATAAAATAAGTCATCGGAGAGGAATGGGTACCATTATGACACGCATAATTTTAAATGGCATTCACGGTAAAATGGGTAAAACACTGCAATATATGATAAAAGAGCGCACTGACTGTGAAGTTGTTGCAGGTGTAGACTCTTTTAACAACGCATGTGATGTTCCCGTGTTCCCTACTTTGGCTGAGTGCAATGTAAGCGCCGATGTGCTTATTGATTTTTCCAATGCAAACTGTGTTGATAATTTAATCGACGAGTGTGTAAAACAAAATTTGCCTTGTGTTGTGTGCACAACAGGCCTTAGCGACGAAACTACAGCGAAACTTATTGCCGCAACAAAAAATATTGCTATATTTAAAAGTGCTAATATGTCGCTTGGCATAAATGTGCTAATTGCACTAGCACAAAAGGCAAATACCCTGCTTGGCAAACAGTACGAAATTGAAATTATTGAAAAGCATCACCACAACAAACTTGATGCACCGAGTGGCACAGCGCTTATGATAGCCGATGAGATTAATAACGCCACAAAAGAGAAGTACAATTATGTATACGATAGGCATGCAGAGCGCAAAAAACGTAGTGTCGACGAAATTGGCCTTCATGCAGTGCGTGGCGGCAGTATTGTTGGCGATCATGATGTGCTTTTTTGCGGACCGGATGAGGTTATTACTATCTCACACAGTGCAGCCTCACGAGATGTTTTTGCAAATGGCGCTGTTAATGCCGCATTGTTTTTGGCCGGCAAACCTGCAGGCCTTTATACAATGAAGGACATTGTAAGCGAGTAATTATTTTTTACAATTTAAACAGCTATAAGACATACTAAAACATGTATGACTTATAGCTGTTTTTTTATTGATATTATTTAGTGCAATATAAATTGAATTTATATAAATATACAATAATCTTTTTTGTCTTATGTAGCTTTTAGCTCGCTGACAACGAGACAACCGCCCAATATGCCAATAAATAATCCTGCGATTTATATCAGTCCCAACCCATTAAAGATAAATATAACAATAAACATCGTTATAACGCTCAATAATGTTGTCATAACAACTGCCCCGGCGGCAAGGTCGCTGTCCCCTCCAGACTCAACCGCCATAACATAAGAGCTTGCGGCAGTGGGCGCATAAAATATAATCGTCAAGCACGCTAACTCTACGTCTCTAAACCCAAAAATAATTGCGGCTGTTATTATTAGTGTAGGCAACACCACTAGACGGCCTGCGCAAATTACTATTAGTTGCTTTCCTACCCTTTTAAATCCTTTTAGGTCGAATTTTGCTCCTAACATAAAAAGCGCAAGCGGTGTTGCTACCGCCCCAAAATAGTTAAAAGTGCTGTCTAACATTGTAGGCATGTTAACATTTAATAGCAACAATACAGCACCTAACACCGTGCCTATTATCAAATTATTTGTCAGCACGTTTTTTATTATTTTTTTTACATTAAAATCTTTGTTGCTAAAAATAGTTAGCACAATTACACTTAGGACATTTAAAGACGGTATTACTACTGCAACAAGTGCCGCCGCAATACCTAGGTCGGCATTTGGTTTAAGCAGCTCAAGCAATGGCAACCCAAATATAGCATAGTTCGATCTTGATATCGCCTGTATCATAACACCTCTTTTGGTGTTTTCTTTTTCTGTTAAAACAACAAAAACGCCGGAAACTGCAAATGATAAAATTATAAATATTAATACAAATAAAAATATACTTGGGTTTAAAATGCTATCTAAAGTTGTTTTTCTTACATTATTAAACAGTAATACAGGCAAAAATATTTTAAACACAAGTTTATTGCACTCGTTTACAGTGTTGTCGCTTACTAGCTTTATTTTTTTTGCGCCATACCCCACTGCCATCAATGCAACTAACGGGAATATAACGCTTAAAGTAAAAATAAAATTTGCTGCGTAATCCATTTAAAACTCCGTTCTACAAAATTATTAAAAACCAACTTATAGCATTTGTTATTCAATTGCACCACACTGTATAAGTTTGCTTTTTACTTGCTTTTTTATGCGCATTAATCTTGCTAGTACTCCTAACATTATAACACGATTTATTACATATAGCTAGTTTCAAGCTTTAATTGTGCAAATACTATTTAGTAATAACATAAACAAAAAATCAAGCGCCCGATGATAATTTCACCGAGCGCTTGATTTAGTTAACTATATATTTTTAATGTAATTTCAATAAAAAAATATATTAATCGGCAATTTGGCGCAAAGAGTACGTAAAGTTAAAAGATTCTGATTCATATTCAAAATCATAGCTTGCAGTTAAATCACCATCTAAAAGAATAGGAGAAAACCATACTTCATCTTCTACTTCAAGTGGTGCATAATTATACAACCAACCATCGTCGTTTGCAAATGGGTAAAAAGTGTGGTCATACAGGTCAATATAAAATGATGCCATAACAATTGCGTCATTGCTACCTTTGGGCGCATTTATAAATAGCTCAAAATAATCGCCAACACTGTCGGACGCAATATAACCCCAGGCCTCATAAGAACCATCTAAATTTCCTATGCCTTCGTAATCGCTGATATTAACTTCGCCATACCAAAAAGATGGATTAGAAAGTGTGCTAGCTTCAATTGTTTCCTCTGCCGCATAGTCCGGCGCAATAGTATCACTGCTATTCTCATCGCCCTCGGCTTGTGTCGCTGTATCAATATCAGCGTCGGTATCTCCTGCGTTATTATCAGTGGTTGTGCCCTCTTTAACAAAAGTTAAATCAACACCAAGGCCTAATAAATCTACAAGTTTTAACTCATTGCCAATTAAAGTGCCTGTAAATTCATCGCTACCATCAATTAATTTAAACGTAGTTCCGTCTAATTCCCATCTGACATTAAAAACTTCACCGTTTAAAGTAATATTGCACTCATTGCCGGATTTAAGCTCAATAGATGCTCCACCCTCAAAAGCGTCTTCAGGTTTTATTGAAACGCCAAGCATCGAGGCTTCTGTAGCTTCCCAAACGCCAATGTTAGGGTCATCGCTATTGCCATTGATGAATTGCGGAACGATTAATAAGCCTAAAATAATTACTACAACGGCAAAAATAGCAACTCCTACTATTATAATTGTCTTATTGCTTGCGCCGGCAGTTACGTTTTTATTGCCGTTATACTGCATAGTAGCTGTGTTTCTATTTGCAGGATTTCCAAAATTAGCATTTGCATATTGATTGTTGTGCTGTGGCGGTGCATTATTAAAGTTTTGCCCCTGTGCGCCAAACTGCGCATTTTGCTGTGGCGGTAAATTATTAAAGTTTTGCCCCTGTGCGCCAAACTGCACATTTTGCTGTGGCGGTGCATTATTAAAGTTTTGCCCCTGTGCGCCAAACTGCACATTTTGCTGTGGCGGTGCA
>CAYJBO010000030.1:0-9922 GCA_964368295.1 uncultured Bacteroides sp. | reverse complement strand
CATTTTGCTGTGGCGGTGCATTATTAAAGTTTTGCCCCTGTGCGCCAAACTGCGCATTTTGCTGTGGCGGTAAATTATTAAAGTTTTGCCCCTGTGCGCCAAACTGCACATTTTGCTGTGGCGGTGCATTATTAAAGTTTTGCCCCTGTGCGCCAAACTGCGCATTGTGCTGTGGCGGTGCATTATTAAAGTTTTGCCCCTGTGCGCCAAACTGCGCATTTTGCTGTGGCGGTGGGGTTCCCTCTAATGGCTGATTATTAAATACACTTGCCGTTTTTTCAGTTTGGTCATAGTTGCCGTTTTTTTCATCTCTTGCTGTTTGCGGCAGTTGCTGCGCAACTACTTTTTCGCCGCAGTTATCGCAAAATTTAGCTGTTTCCTTTAAAGTAAAACCGCACTTTTCGCAATATAACATATAAAATTCCTCCTAATGTTTATATAATTATAAGTTAATAATAACATCTGCTAAATAGTTAAGACCTAAGCAAGAATAAAAAATACTTTAACCCTGTTGCTCGCCTTTTTGTCTTTTAAAATTCCCCCACATTCGGGGAAATTATACAATCAAAAACACGGCTGTTTTACAGTAAAAAGTAACTTTTTTCACCTCTTAACTGCTCACTATCCAGTCATCAATAGAATAAGGTTTTATCCCTTTATCTTCTTATAATATAATATCATTAAAAATTAAAAATGTAAATTAATATTATTCATTTATACGTAATTTTTTAGCTTAATCTATTATATAGCGGAATATTTACAGCATTATTTTAAACTTTTATATGGCCTTTACAGCTAAATTGCGTTTCACAAAATGTTATTAATTAAGCTTGATTTCAGCACAAATTAACAACAAAAATATATATTCTTGCATTGACCTATACTAATTTTCATTGTAAAATTAATATGAAAGAAGAAAACAAATACTGCCCTTAGCCGTTTAGGGACTTCTGCATATTTTATCATCGTAACGGCAGAACGGAGAAAATCATGGCACCAAAAGATGGAATTAATTATGCTCCTGTTGCAAAAATTGAGCGTGTTGTACAAGATGGAGAATTTATAATTGCTGCAATAGGGCTTGACCACGGCCATATCTTTGGCATGGTACAAGGTTTAATAGGCGCAGGCGCAATTATTAAATGGGTATTTGATCCTGACGCTGAGAAAGTTGAAAAATTTAAAGAGAAATTTCCACAGGCGAAAGTAGCCCAAAGTGAGCAAGAAGTGCTTGATGATAAAGAAGTACACCTAGTTGCGGGCGCATGCGTTACAAGCGAGCGTGCACCACTAGGAATACGTGTAATGAGGGCAGGAAAGCACTATTTCACCGATAAGGCGCCGCTTACAAGCTTAGAACAACTAGAAATGGTAAAAAAAGCTATTTCAGAGACAGGCAAAAAATATGCCGTAAGTTACAGCGAGCGCCTACAAGTAGAGGCGGCAGTTTATGCCGGCCAGCTTATTGAAAAAGGCGCAATAGGCAAAGTAGTACAGGTGCTAGGCATGGGTCCGCACAGGTTAAACGAAGCATCTCGCCCACAGTGGTTTTTTGAAAAAGAAAAGTACGGCGGCATACTTTGCGACATAGGCAGCCATCAAATAGAACAATTTTTATATTATACAGGCGCAAAGGACGCAACAGTGGTAAACTCCAAAATTGGCAACTATAACAACCCGAAATACCCTGAGCTTGACGATTTTGGTGATGCAACACTTGTTGCAGATAACGGTGCAACAGGTTACTTTAGGGTAGACTGGTTTAGCCCGGAGGGCCTTAGCACTTGGGGCGATGGGCGTACATTTATTTTAGGCACCGAGGGTTATATAGAAATGCGCAAATACGTAAATGTTGCAACTTCTACAGATGAAAACCATGTGTTTTGGGTAGATGCCGACGGCGAACACTACGAAAACGTTACAGGAAAAGTTGGTTTTCCTTATTTTGGAGATCTTATTTTAGACTGTATAAACGGCACAGAAAATGCCATGACGCAAGAGCACGCATTAAAAGCGGCAGAGCTTTGTGTAAAAGCGCAAATGCTTGCAACCGACGTTACAAGAAAATAAAACTTTATAATAAACAAAGCAAAAAGCAGGAAAGACCATTAAAATTTACATTGAACATGCCGTTTCATACTCAGTGTAAATAATCAGTCTTCCCTGCTTTATTTTTTGTGTTTAATCAATATAACCCAAATATTTTAAGCCCTATGCTTGTGGCGCTTCTTGGGCATCTTCATCGGGAATATGGCTTATAACATTTTTATACAAGCTTCTAAAAAATACTATTCCCATTGCAAGCGCAACGCACTCAGATATTGTAAAAGCATACCAAACAGCTTCTAGCCCAAAAAAGTACGACAGCGCTAATGCACACGGCAAAAGCACAACAAGCTGTCTGCTAATGCTCATCCACATGCTTAATGTACCGCGCCCCATTGCCTGGAACACACTTGAAAAAACAATACAAATACCGGCAGTAACAAAACCAAGCGAGAGTATTCTCAATGCAGTTATACCTATCTCTAGCATTTGAGTATCTGCGTTAAACATAAGGAGCAACTGAGTTGGGAACACCCAAAAGGCAATAGTGCCAACAAGCATTATTATTACTGCCGTAATGCACGACAATTTAATAGTCTCCATAATACGCTCTTTTTTTCTTGCGCCAAAATTATACCCTACTATGGGGATAAGCGAGCTTGTCAAGCCAAAAACAGGCATAAACACAAAACTTAAAAGTTTAAAATAAACGCCAAAAACAGCAACTGCAACAGAGGTAAACCTAATAAGTATTTGGTTCATACCAAACACCATAATACTGCCTATACTTTGCATTACAATACTTGGAAAACCAACTTTATATATACTTTTAATAGACGCAAAATGAGGTTTCATCAGTTTGAAATCCACTTTCACCTCTTTGTTAAATTTAGCATTTAACACTATGCAAATTGTCATACCAAGCCACTGCCCTATAACGGTGGCAACTGCGGCACCTGCAAGCCCCATTTCAGGCATGCCAAAGTAACCGAAAATAAATATAGGGTCAAGCACTATATTTGTTATAGCGCCTACTAATTGTGCGCTCATTTGATAAACTGTTTTGCCCGTTACTTGTAATATGCGCTCAAACATAATTTGCATAAATATACCCATAGAGAGCACATTGCATATGCGCATATAAAGCGCACCACTTTGGATTATCTCTGCGTCATCTGTACAGACTTGCATAAACCATGTGCTGCCAAAAATACCAAACAGCGCAAATAATACACTGCTAACAAAAGCAAGCATTATACCGTTATTGGCAACTTTATTTGCATCGTCATACTTTTTTTCGCCCAGCTTTCTCGATAAAAGGGCATTCATACCTACTGCCGTACCTGCAGCAACCGCTATTATAAAGTTAGAAATAGGCATTGTTAAATTTACGGCAGTCAGGGCATCGTTGCTTATTTGTGCAACGTAAATGCCATCTACTATAAAGTATAACGACTGCACTAGCATGCTAAACATTATAGGCATTGCCATAGTCGGCAACAGTTTTTTTATGGGAACTGTACCCATTATATTCTCAGATCTAATCATTATTCTCATCTTTCTTTCTCACACATATTTTATCTTTAATTTTAAAAACAATTGCATCTACTTTACCACCATTTTCTTTGTAAAACATCATGCAAAAATATATCAATAGCGCAATTACAACAAAACTAAACAAATCACCTGTAGACAGCCTCATAACGTCTTTAACAGATGCTTTGTTGATAATTATCTCTTCAAAATTAATAGTTACCGACGCCCTATTAACAATATCCACCCTAATTTTCTGTGTGCTCAATGGCAGGTTAAACACATAATAATCATCATATTTTTTTGCATAAACCACCTTGTCAGCAGAGAACTCTTTATTCAAATCATCTTGATGAAAAAGCAAAAATTCACTGGAAACATCAGAAAAATCGCACTTGATGTACATGTTATATACAGCGCCTTCAAGGTGCATTTGTGGATCCTCGTTAACGCTTATCACAGCCATTTCATCAACGCGCTCAATGTTTATTTGCTCAAAGTCATCTGCCGTTAATTGTTTTTCTTGCACATTCCCTGTTAAGTAAAAAAACATCGTAAATGCGCCAATTAACAGCTTAATAGCCAAAATTACACACAGTGCAATTGTTAAACTTGCAGCCAAATAATTTTTTGTAATCAGTTTTTTCATTATACCTCGCAATGCTCTAATTATTAAGTGTTTTGCCGTCGTTTTGGCAAAACACAAAACACATTAAGCCTCTTTTTATTATTCTACCTTCACCCTCATAAATGGGAAGTCGCCATTATCTGCAATGGCATAAAATACATCGTATTCAAGTCCGCCCTCAAATAAATCGTCATAAGATTGCACAAACTCTTCGTTCAAATATGCTGTGTAAATATAGTCAAAATTTTCCTTTACAACGGCTATAAATTCTTCATCCGTGGCTATTATATAGTATGGTTTAACATCATCCGGCACTAATTTTTCATTTGCAAAATAGTAAGAGTTAAAATTAAAACCTGACTGATTTATGTCGTTATTTATATATGCAGGATGCATTAAAGTTGAAATAAACGCATTTTCCATTGTATTTTCCGGTTTTTGCAATGAGTAAATATTTGTGCCTTTTGTCAAAATTTCGCTGTGGTTTTGTATGTTTTCGGCTCTAATTTTAAAATCGCCGTATACATTGTCTGGCGCTGCTATAATAGTTTTGTCGAGGCCCGTTGTGTACAAGCTAAAAAGCATTACTAAAACAACTCCGACAGCGCCAATATTAATAAAAAATAAATATTTTTTAGCTGTGCATATAAATATAGTAATTGCAACAAAAATCCAAATTGTGTAGTACGGCATAAAGTACCGCCCATACTCCACCATACCGTCATTAAATGTTGCAACTATGGCACTCATAAACATTAGGTATACATAAAAGCCAACAATAAATACAGCGGTTGTCAATATTGCCGCCATGCGCTTTTTCTTCTGTGCAAAAACAGCAGTCAGTATACCCAGCAATATTAAGCCGACTATTAAATAAATGTCTTTTATATAAAGATATGTTGAGAAGTTAAATATGGAGCTGATAAACTGTGATAGTGCATTATTGGCTTCTGGCGCCCTTGCAAAAGGCATAAATAACGATGTAATTAATGATTTAACGATATTAAAAGAAGTAATTTGACTTGCCGATATATCAAGTTGTTCAACATTTATAAAGCTTAAATGCACTGCGCTGTACAAACTTATTTTATAGTTATTTACGTGCATAACATAATTGCTGTCATATATTGTTTCATCAGAGCGCACTTTAGCGCCCTTTTCGCTATTATAACTCTGCGGGTCTGCCTCAACCTCGTTGTCCGTTTGCTGTGCATAATAGTCAAGGTCTGTTAAAGCAATGGGTGTGTCCGTCTTAGGGCTGCTATCAATAGAAAAATCATCTGCTAAAACGGCAAAAACATTCCACCCCAAAAACGACACCACAATAACAGTAAAGCTTATAATTACAGATACTAAACGTTTTATCACTTTTTTATCGCTTGCAAAAAGCTCAAATACCGCTATAATTAGTGCGCTGATAATGGCAAAAAAAACGCCTATATCTTTACATAACACAAGCGCTAAAAACGCCAATAAATAAAAAGGCTTTTGCTTGCAGGCAAAGTAAAGTATAACTGCAGCAACACATAAAATCGCGAGCAAATAATCTACCATTGCGGTTGCATACGCATATGATATGCTTGTGTAATCTGCTGAGTAAATATGATATTGCTGGAAAAACGGGAGTAGCAAAAAAAACAAATACGTTATAATAGATATCGATTTACCTTTGGTTTTATTAAATATATACTCCGCAACCGTGCCAAGTGTAAAAAAGCACAAAACACTATAGGCAAAATAAACGGCCCAGTGCTCAAACACACTTCCAAAAAACTGTAAAATATACGATAGCAATGCGCCGGTCACTGCTGTATCACTGTAATTATCTGTTATACCTGCATGAAAATTAGGCAAATTATTGTATGCATGCATTGCCGATGAGTAATTGCCCCACAGCAAGTACTCATCCCAGTAATAAAACACAGGGCTTTGAATTATATAAATAATAAAAAACACTAAACACGTTATGTTTGTAATTATAACTGTAAAAGAAAAATATGTTCTTATATCGCTTTTTTTATATATTTCAAACACAAATACACCTGCACAGGCAGCAAAAAATATAATTGCCCCAACAAAAAGTGCCCCAAAAATACCTGTGATGCATAAAAATACAACAGCAACGAGCAAGCTGCACAGCAGCGCTGCACTGGGTGTTAACTTAGTGCGCTTGTGTAAAAACAAGGCAAAAAAATTCAGTAAAATAATAGATATAATCGTTTGCATAAACTCTCCGTAAAAAATTAATATACTTCTCTAGACGTTAATTATGTTATTCGTGCTACGCATATTTCAATTTATATTGCACTCACTTACAAAAATATAAAAGCGATATTGCAAATTTGCCTTCTTTATTGCAAAACCTCGCTTTTATAATAAATATATTATGTTGTAAAATTAACACTATTAAACAATTATTCGTGTACTTGTTTACCCGCAAATACACACGCTACCCTTTTCATTTCAGGCTGCTCGCGCATCAGCTGTGTTGCCGCACATAATACAGCGCCACCACTCGCCGAAACAGGTATAGCATCTGCAAGCAATAGCTCCAAAGATGCATCTTGTGCTTTAGTGCTTGGCACTGCCATAACCGTATCTACAATATAGGGGTTATAGTTCTCGGGCACAAACCCTGCGCCGAGTCCCGGTATTTGGTGCTTACCTATAGTGCCGCCACTAATGGCCTGGCTCTCAAAGGGCTCTACCGCTATAATGCGCAAATCAGGTATCCATGCTTTTGTATACTCCCCTACACCTGTTATTGTGCCGCCGCTTCCAACCCCAACAACTATTGCGTCTAAGTTATCACCAGTGGCACGTACAATGGCCGGGCCCGTTATTCTGCGGTGAAACTCTGCATTTAAATCGTTAGAAAAATAATTTACAAAGTATGCATTCATGTCATTTGCAATTTGCTGTGCTCTTTCTATTATACTGTTTCTTCCCGACAAGTAGCTAACAAGCGTAACGGTTGCGCCAAGGCGAGCAAACATCTGCTGGCGTGCTATAGGCACCGTTGCAGGCATACATAGCACAAGCGGATGGTTAGAATGACTACACGCTATTGCCAGCGCAACAGCAAAACTACCGCTACTTGCCTCAACTACAGTTTGTCCGGCCGTCAAAAAACCTTTTTCCGTCGCAAGGGCTAAAATGCCCTCGGCTATCGAATCTTTTATAGAATTTGTCGCCCCACCGTATCCTAAATAGCCTAGAATAGTACCGTTTAAACGGTTGCGCTTACAATATCCTGTCAATTCAACAACAGGCCTTGCATATAAAGTCTCGTAATAATTTTTATTTACAGCCATCTGTGTATATCTCCTTTAATTACAAATGCAAAAAACTATTTACAGGGTACACGCTTACATAATGCATTATACTACAAATTATATTTTTTTGCACTATTTTTTTGTTTATCTGTAAATATTTTTTAAATTATAAGCTAAAAAACAGTAATAAATTATCGTAAAATAATTTTTGTTGTAAAGCTCTTGACTTTACACCTGTAATAATATATAATATTCACTAGTGTAAAGTAATGCGCTTTACACTGTACGACAAATAGTGGCACGTTTTTGACATATTTACAACGCTGAAAGGGGTTTTGCTGTGTCTACTAAAGATTTAACAGTTTCATATCTGCTTGACTTTTATGGCGATGCACTTACCCAAAAACAAAAAGAAGTCATGCAGCAATATTATAATGATGATTTGTCGCTTGCAGAGATTGCAGTAAATTTTAGCATTACAAGGCAAGGTGTGCGCGATGCAATTAAACGCGGAGAGGCAGTTGTTAGAGAGCTAGAGGAAAAAATAGGGTTTGCAAAGCGCTACAGCGCTGTGCACTCTGCCATGCGCTCAATCGAACAGCTGGCAACCAGTGTAAAAATTAAAAACGAAACATCTTACTCAATGCAACCTGATATATCTATAGCCGCCGATGAGATGCTGCGCATAGTAGCGCAAGTTGAAAACGATTTTTAAACCTATACCTTATTATATATATTTAAATTGAAAGAGAGATTTGTCCATGGCTTTTGAATCACTTACAGACAAGCTTAATGCCGCATTTAAACGTTTGCGTGGCAAGGGCAAGCTTACTGAGCAAGATATTACTGCGGCAATGCGTGAGGTAAGAATTGCGCTTATTGAGGCCGACGTTAACTTTAAAGTTGCAAAAGATTTTGTTGCAGGCGTTAGCGAGCGCTGCAAGGGCGAAGAGGTTATGCAGAGCTTAACCCCTGCACAACAGGTAATTAAAATTGTAAACGAATCTTTAACCCAGCTGATGGGTGGAGATGAACCCCAGAGGATTAACATAAAAGCTAAGCCTCCTACAATTATAATGATGTGCGGCTTGCAAGGTGCCGGTAAAACAACACATGCAGCTAAACTGGCTAAATACTTTATAAAACAAGGGCACAGCCCACTGCTTGCCGCCTGTGATATCTACAGGCCTGCCGCTATTGATCAACTTAAAATAGTGGGTGCTAATGCGGGAGCTCCTGTGTTTAGCCTTGAGGGTGCAAAACCTGAAGAAATTGCAAAAAATGCGGTAATGCGTGCAAAAGACCATGGAAACGACATAGTTATACTAGATACAGCCGGACGTTTACACATAGACGATGAGCTTATGCAAGAGCTTGACAGGATAAAACAAGCCGTACAAGTAGACGAGACACTGCTTGTAATTGATGCAATGGCCGGACAAGATGCGGTAAACGTGGCCAAAACGTTTGGCGAGCTTGCAGGCCTTGACGGCGTAATATTGACAAAGCTTGACGGTGACACAAGAGGCGGCTCGGCTTTGACCGTGCGTACGGTTACCGGCAAACCCATAAAATTTGCAGGTGTAGGCGAAAAACTTGACGACCTTGAGATATTCCACCCCTCTCGTATGGCGGGCAGAATTCTCGGCATGGGTGACGTGCTTACACTTATCGAGAAGGCTCAAAATGCATCTGACGATAAAGCGGCAGAAGAAGCTGCAAAGCGTCTTTTTGAAAATAAGTTTGACATGAATGATATGCTTATGCAATTTGAGCAAATTAAAAAAATGGGCGGTACGGGCGCACTTGTTTCTATGTTGCCGGGCGCCTCCTCTAAGGTTAGCGAAGAGGACTTGTTAAAGAGCGAAAAAGAATTTTTACATTTAAAGGCTATTATACAAAGCATGACTAAAAAAGAGCGCGCTCGACCTTCTATAATAGACCCAAAACGCAAACGCAGGATTGCGGCGGGAAGCGGCACACGTGTTGAGGATGTAAACCGCCTGCTTAAACAGTTTGAGCAAATGGGCAAAATGATGAAGAGATTTAAGAAAAATCCAAAAGGATTTGAGCGAAATCTTGGCAAAATGGGTCTTGGTAATCTTGGAGATTTTGGAGACTTTACATAGGGTGACAATGTTTGAGGCCATATCGGTTTTAACGGCAAATTTACGCCTATACTGCTTTAAAGCTTTGTAATAGGGAAAACCTTTTCTTTGTCCAATCAAAAATTTTCTGCGCTAAAACTGCAAAGCACCTGATTGTCAGGATTAACTCAAGCGCAAAACATGGCAGATTAAAGCGATTTGTCTGTTTTTAATATATCCCCTGCTTACAATGATATGTGTACAGGTAAAATTAATTATTTGCAGTTATTCTGCAACAAATTAACTGGCACCTGTATCAGTTAACATCGTATCATTTTAAAATAAATAATTTT
>CAYJBO010000029.1:17998-27996 GCA_964368295.1 uncultured Bacteroides sp. | reverse complement strand
TGGGGCAAATTAAAAGACGAAAAAGGCTGGACAACTACTTTATAATTAAAGCTTAAAGCGTGCTGTTTGTCAATTTTTTTATGCATAAAACACGGCGCATAAATTTTATTTTACTGTAGCCTTTATCGCATATCAAAATCATCTTCAATTTTAACAAAGAGTATCAAACTATATTATTAAAATTAAATAAGCACAGCAGTACATATTAAATTGGCAAACTTTTCTATGTATTGCTGTGTTTTTTTGTCACATACTCCCTTTAAAGGGAGTGGATACTATGGCCGGATATGCACAAAAGGTAGAAATTTGCGGTGTAAACACCACAAAGCTGCCCATATTACCCGAGAGAGAAAAAATGGAGCTCATTTTAAAATCGCAAGCAGGCGACAGCACTGCACGGCAAAAAATGATTTACGGCAACTTGCGCCTTGTGCTCAGCGTTGTACAGCGCTTTGCAGGCAGAAAAGAAAGCATGGACGACTTGTTTCAAGTGGGTTGTATAGGCCTGATGAAGGCTATAGACAACTTTAATGTATCGCTTGGCCTGCGCTTTAGCACATACGGGCAACCAATGATTGTTGGCGAAATACGTCGCTTTTTACGCGATAACAACTCTGTGAGGGTAAGCCGTTCTGTAAGGGACACAGCATACAAGGCAATGCAATCACGCGAGAAATTGCAAAAAGAGCTTGGCAGAGACCCAAGCGCCGACGAAATAGCCGCAGATTTAGACATTACTTGTGCACAGGTCACTATTTCGCTGGATTCTATAGCCGACCCACTTTCGCTTTACGACCCGATTTATTGCGACAGCAACGGCGACACACTTTGCCTTATGGACCAAGTGGGCGAGACGAACTGCGAGGAGAGCTGGATATCTTCGATGCAATTGCGTGACACTGTAAAAAACTTGTCCGAAAGAGAGCGCAAAATAATGACCTTGCGCTATATGTCGGGCAAAACGCAGGTAGAAGTAGCAAGCGAAATAGGCATTAGCCAAGCACAGGTGAGCCGACTCGAAAAAAACGCACTCGCACGGATAAAGGAAGAAATTTAGCAAAATCATTTTATTTTTAATCGTTTATGTTATATCCCCTGTTTAGTTTTGCGCCCTAACAGAGCTAAACCGGGGATATTTTTTTATTTTATTGCAACTCTTGTCGGTGCTATGTCCTTTTTTATGATTTGGCAATATTTGTCAAAAACTACAATCATCTTTATTTTCGTTTGTGCAATGCTACAAAGTTTTTAATTGTGAACTATTTACACTTGAAAAGTTCACAATTTTGAATTATACTATCAAGTGTAGTGTTTACGTTTATGAACTTAACTTTTGCACAACAATTTATTAACCCATAAAGGTTCATAAAAATAAACTACATATTTATTAACTGCTTAAAGGAAAGGGGAGTAAGTTGCACAGTAATAACCAAAACACTAAGAGCCCATACACCGAGGCATGTCCCGTTGACACGTGCGCATGGTGCAACGCACCACTATACGACGGCGACACAATATACTGCACGCGCGACACTAATGTAAGCGTAGGTTGCACAGCATGTCTTTGCACAAAATATACATGCGCATGTTAAAGTGCAATCACAACGCTTACTACAAAAAGGAGATGGAAAAATGCAAATTCAAAAGGACTTTATTGTTAAAATTAAACCCACGCACGACGCAATTTACGAAAATTTACAAGGCAAGTTAACACCAAGGCTATTGACACAAGGGGTTGTTTTACATGTTAGCCCGCGCGGCTGGGTGCTTGTAAATATGTTAGACAAAAGCGGAAGGAGCATTTTTAAAGAGTGCTTTTGGCAGGACGAACTCGACATCGTATCTTTTAAAGAGCAAGCGCAAAAAAATATCACAACAAAGTTTGCCAACGGGCAATTACATATATCGGCGCCGCTAAAAGAGGCGCACCAAACCTTATACTTTGCAGCAAATAACGACATGTACGCAAGCTAATTTAGCTTAACACCATTATAGTTTTGTTACCATGTAAGGAGGCATTGATGAAGTATCACAGGGGAAAAAGGTTTGGACTTACAGAGAACACACAGAGCTTAATATATTGGCAATGCGTTAATTTTAAGTGCTTATCTGCAAAAAAACAGCAGTACGTTTACAACTTGTGCGACGAAATAGCCGGCGAGTACAGAGACATTTTATTTGCTGCCGTTACAACAACAACGCCCGTAACTACAATAAGTTACCGCACGCTAAGCACAAACTTGCCCATTTACGACAGCCACTTAAGCGTTATGGTGCGAAAATTTTACGCAAAGTATGCCGACGACAACGCTATGTCGCACAGCGAAAGCGACTGCTTACTGGGAGCTGTATAAAGCCACCGCAAAGGCTTTGCCGTAAAAATAGGCCGGCATAAAAAATAATATCTAAACACAAAACGGCAGACAAAACGCATCGCGTAAATGTCTGCCATTTTTATATGCCGCCATGTCCAAAATACAAAAACTCTTGTTTTTGTGCAAGCAAGCGTGTATTATTATAGTATACCGCCATTTTTAATCACTTTTATTTGTGCTACACAGCAACCGGAGGTATCGCTTTTTGTACAGCAATAAATCGGCTACAGCAAAATTAGGGCTAAGTGGCAACGCCTTAAAAATAATTGCTGTTTGCTCTATGGTAATTGACCACACCGGGCTCATGCTCGACAGCGCCTTATCTTATCACTTGGCATACACCGGCATGCCAGCCCAAAACAGCACTGCTATGGCTACTCAACTCTTATTGCAATGTGCGTTTTACATGCGGCTTATAGGGCGCATCGCCTTCCCTATTTTTTGCTTTTTACTTGTGCAAGGCTTTTTGCACACACACAGCATTAAAAAATATGTACTAAGCATGGCGGCGTTTGCACTTATTTCCGAAATACCATTCAACCTGCTATTAAACTCTCACAGTGCAAGCGGCATTAACTTTTTAAATAAGTATAACCAAAACGTATTTTTCACGCTCACTCTTGGGCTTATTTGCCTTTGTGGCATAAAGCATTTTAAGGGCAAAATTATACTGCAACTTGTCTGCATCGCCTTGTCTTGTACAATCGCTTCTTACGGCAATTTTGATTATGACATATTTGGAATTTTAACTATTGTTATTTTTTATCTGCTGCACAGCAAGGCAAAGCTTTTTATTTTAACAGTGCCTTGGCTCATGTTTGGCTATTCGGCTATAATTTTTGCTACTGCCGCAATTGCACAGCCAAGCGACATTACAAGCGCACTTATCTATGCAGTTGGCAGCGGCTGCGTGCAGCTTTTGTGTGTGTTTAGCTTAATTTTTATTAATTTATACAGCGGCGCACGTGGCGCACGCTTACCCAAGTACTTTTTTTACGCATTTTACCCCTTGCACCTACTTGCGCTTTATTTCATTAGGTATTTTATAATAGAGGTCATTCTTTAAATAATGTTGTCCGAGCTTAAAATTGACCGCACGAGCACCTCAGCCAAATCTGCCTATTTTGCAACGCACATTAAATACTATTTATTTTATACCGCCGCTGCGGTAGAACGGAGACAATGACATGGGACTTATATCAGATGCAAAAAACATATGCAAAAAGGACCCCGCTGCAAGAAATACTCTAGAGGTATTTTTGCTTTATCCCGGTTTGCATGTGCTTATATACTACCGAATAGGAAACTTTTTTTACAGGCATAAAATGTTCTTTTTAGCGCGCCTATTTAGCCAGTGGGGCAGGTCTTTTACGGGTATAGAAATACACCCCGGCGCCACTATAGGCAACAATTTATTTATAGACCACGGCATGGGCGTTGTTATAGGCGAAACCGCCGAAATAGGCGATAATGTCACTATTTACCACGGCGTTACACTGGGCGGCACGGGCAAGCACGACGGCAAGCGCCACCCCACAGTTGGCAACAACGTGCTTATAGGCGCAGGCAGTAAAGTTTTAGGCCCTATTACAGTAGGCGCTAACAGCCGCATAGGCGCAAACAGCGTAGTACTGTCCTGTGTGCCGCAAGGCGCTACTGTTATAGGCATACCCGCTGCCATTGTGCGCATAAACGGCAACAAGGTTACCACCGCAAGCGAAGAGCTTGACCAGCGCGACTACCCCGATGTTATACACACGCAGCTTGCAAGCCTTGCCAAGAGAATATGTGAGCTTGAAAACAAGAGCAATTAGCCGCATACCACGTAATAATTATTTTTATCCGCAACATTAATATTTAACATTAAATAAAGGCACACGCAATTAATTAAAATTGCGTGTGCCTTTTTATGCTATTATTATGCACCTATACTTAAAGCAAATACTCAATGGCGTTTATAAGTATAGCTTTGTACGATGCATTTTCCCACACTGAAAAATAGTGACCCGGCGTGAGCACGCAAATTTTGCCCGCCCCTATGTTTTTAACATAGCCGCCAACTTGTGTGCCACCGCTTTTTGACACCGTCTCAAACAGAACATCTATGTCATTATCGCCCATTTTAATTTGGTAGTGCTCATCAGACACTATAAAATCGTGCACACCGCTAGTAATAGGGTGCTCGCCTTTTATTTTTATCTCAACTTCACATCTCGGCGGATGGCCTAAGAAGTTACTGCCCACAAAATGCGCCATATCGGCACATTGCGAGCCTTTAAAAATCATGCCTGCATGTATGCATAAAAACGGCTTGCCCTTTGCCACATACTGCTCAAAATGCTCTGCGCACACCTCATGGTGCCCGCTTACCGGCCACGGCGCATCGTTTATCTCAGACATAGTGCCCATCTTGCAGTTGACTATTAAATCGTACCGCTGCAGCATATCAACATGCAAAATATTTGCGGCATCACTCATATAATCAAAATTAACATGCTTTAGGTTTAGCGCGCCCAGTCCCCGCTCCACAAGCTCTTTGGTGTGGTAATAATCGCCTGCTATAACAAGTACGCTTTTCATAATAGCCCCTACTTTCTATGCGTTTTAATCACTGCCAATCGTGTATTTCAATGTCACCACTGACAGAGTTGCCATCAATTCGCACTGTCTCAACATCGTCGCCGCTGTTTTGCTCGTACTGGTTTACAATATCGCCCGACAGCGAATCAATGTTTACATCACAATTTACATTGCCCTGCAATTTGACATTTAAGTCGCCGCTTACGCTGTTAGAGCTCACCTTCTGTGTGTTTTCGTCCGCCACAACATACATGTCCGCGCTTACAGCGTTAAGTTTTATGTTTTCAAACGGGTCATATATCTCTACCTTGCCGCTAACCGTGTCTACATCTATGTCCTCACCGCCATTTATTACTTTTACGTTTCCGCTAACTGTGTTAAGCTCAAGCTCGCTGTCATAAATTGCGTCAAGCTCAACGTTTCCGCTCACACTGTTTATAATGTATTCAATCTTTGTGTCGCTCGGCACTTCTAATATAATCTCTCCGCCAATATCGGACGAGTTAACTGCGCACCCAAAGCCGTTTGTGGTTATTATATTTAAGCCGCCTCCTTGTGTATTAAACACATTCTGTGTATTGCCCCAAGCGTTGCTCCACTGCTCAAAATACAGCTTGTCACCGCTTACCCTAACCGTATTTTGCTTGTTCGTACCCGCGGTTAACACACCATTTTCATTCGTGTTATCAATCAATTTCACTTTGTCCGTCTGTGTTTTATTAACTATTACATCAATGCTGTATACATAAATTTCAATTTCTTTAATGCCGTCATACTCTTGCTCCACGCTCGCTACACCACTGCCCTCGCCATCTATAACCGTTGCGCCAAAAAATGTGCCGCCGTGCAAAAATGCCCAATTTGTAAACATTGCAGTTGCCATTAAAATTACAAAAATAAGCAAGACTACAAGCAATGCTATTTTTATGTAAAGTAAGTTTTTTCTACTCATCTAAACTCCTCATTTCGTAAACGGATTTTATTATTTCTGCTATAATTGCCGCTATTGGCCAAATTATCCATGTGCGTCCCCACTGCATTGTAAAAAAGCTTGTGGTAAAGTACAAAAGTGTCACTACAAGCCAGTATATCGACATTATACTATCTCGCTTTTTTTCGCCTTTTGTCTTGTTTATCTTCTCATCTTTTGCCACTACCTCGTTGTAGTCTTTGTACTCCGTAGGTATTGTTGTATAAGTGTAAATGGCTATTGCACCGGCTATGCAAAAAAAGAACAACATGCCTATCAAGCCACCAATTGATATTAAGTTTTCAAAATGCGGGCCAATAAAATTACCCACAAATTCCCCTGCAGACGCCGCCCCAAGCAGGCTAGACAGGCCTAAAAAGCCCAGCACTATTGCTATTACAAGGCATCTCGCCTTTTTTTTGCGGTACTTGTCGGCTATTTGAACAAAGTTGGCATCCGGCCTTACAGATGCGAGCAGTTCATCCACATCGCCCATATTGCTTACGGCAAGGCTATACGCCTGATTTTCCGTGTTGCCCTCCATCATATAATCGTCAAAACGCTCTGACAAATTAGACAGTACTTCTTCTTTTAACTCTATTGCCTTTTTCGTTCGTGGTATGTCCGAAAAAAGCACATCCACGTAATTTTTAATTTTTTGATTCATTAGTAATACCCCCGCATTTTATTAAGTTATCAATCATTTGCTTCGCTCTGTTCCAATCTGCATAATTCTCCTCATAAAGCTGTACCCCAAATTTTGTGATGGTGTAATATCTGCGCCTTGCGCCCGTATTTTCATCGCCCCAGTACGACATTATATATCCCGCACCCTCTAACCTGCGAAACGCAGTGTATAAAGTGGCCTCTTTAAGCTCCATCTCACCGTTTGTCAGGTGCTGAATTGCTTTATTTATCTCATAGCCGTAGCTATCGCCCTGTATAAGCTGTGCAAGTATTACAGTATCTGTATATCCGCGCAATATATCCGATATGTTTAACATTGTACACCTCCTTATGTGATATATTATAAATCAATATACCTCGCCTGTCAAGGTATATCCGCAAAAAAATATCGCCTGTTTTTAAACGGCGATATTTTTTGTTTGTTTTTATGTAAAATTTACGTGTTATCGTAATATTTGCTTTGTATTTTGCATGCAAACAGCATGCTTATTAATTAAATAATGCCATGTGTCGGCTTTTTTACGCCCAAAAATTTTTAAAAAATCCGAAGCACAAAAACACCCTATGCACGAAAAAAACCGATTGTGAGCCCATATTATTTATATACAGATAAAACACAATTTGCATTTTACACGAAGGCAAAACGTTTTACATGCAGCCTTGTGCGGCAAAATAATATTTTACAAGTAACGCTTTACAGCAAGCGCCCCTCATATATGTCTCTTCCTGAAATTATAACCTCATCAAAACGCTCGACTTCATTTGCGCCTGACTCGTAGCCTAGCGGTACTAAAACGTAGTTTTCGTCTTCGTAAATAACATTTATAACGTGCTGTGTAATTATGTTGCCCGTTAGCACATACACCATGTTGACGTTTTCGATATTTCTTACGCCCTCTTTGTTAATTTTTAAGCCGCTGTACTCACGCAGTGTAATTATGGCTTGTGTGTGTTGCATTTTTACAACATCGGCGTTCATATAATTGCAAGAGAGCACCACTTTTGCATAGCCGGTTGCCTCGTCAACAGTTACAGACTGCACCTGTGCCGGCAGCGAATCTTGGTTAGAGCCCACAAACGCTAAATTTACGGTAGCGCCGACATTAAACTGCTCTGCCTCTTGTGCTGTTACACTCGCAAAAAAGTTCCACTTGTAGTCAGAAATAATCTTACCAGCAACTGTGCTGTCGTTTTCCGGGGCAGCCACACTTGCAGCGGCGTATAATTCTTGCGGTGTCATGTTGTTTAACTGCTCTACATTATAAACGCCGGCATAACTGCCGTACCCCGACACAAAATAGCCAGAACTGCCTGCAGTTAGTTGTGTGCCCGTCTGTGCGGCTGCGTTAATTTGCTGTGTAAGGTTTGCTATAGTCTGTGCGTAACTCGTCTGCGACTCAGCCACTATCTGCTCTTTATTAACCGCCAGCCATAGGTCTGCCTTATCTTGCGAGAGCGTGTGCAAATCGCCCGTCGCCACCGTGCTAACATAGCTGTAAAGCGCAGTTTGCGTCTGTTTTACCAGCATATTCATGTCTGTGCCCGCAGCCGTTATCTGAGATTTTTCAAGCGTATCTACATTTTGGCGCAACATTTGTTCATATGCACTCATCTGAGTTTGCGCCTGTGTTGAAAACACATTTGCCACCACTTGGCCCTGTGAAACACGCGCGCCATCCTCTACGGTATAGCCAATAAAGCCCATGCCGTCGTAAAGTAAAACTTGTTCATCCATGCCTAAAATACCATTGCATGTAATAGTCTCAAACATCGTATGTTCCACCGCCGCCTCTGTTATAAGCGCGGTGTTTGATATAGATAAAAACTGAATAGATACAACGACTACTACCGCAATTAACAAAAGAATAATTGTATTTTTAACTGCATCTCTTTTCTTCATACTCTTCCTCGTTTATATTGTATTAAATGCGTTTTCACCTCGTAAAATAATCGCATACATCGCTTACTAAACTATCGCTAAGTGCGTTATACCACACAATTTGCTTGTTGCGGTTAAACCATGTCAGCTGCCTTTTTGCATAGTTTCGTGTGGCTTGCTTTAAGCTTTCTGCGCTAGCTTCAAGCGTTTGCTCGCCCTCAAAATAGCCAAAAAATTCTTTGTAGCCAATGGCCTGTGCCGCTGTTATATACCGCTCTTTGTTTTCATGCACCATTTTTGCTTCATCTAAAAGGCCATCGTTCACCATAGCGTCAATGCGCGTGTTAATCCTGTCGTAAAGCAGCTGCCTTGGCGTGCACGTAACGGCCGCAATTTTGTGGTTATAAGGGCTGTCAGCCGGCAGTGAGTTCTCAATCTGCTGTGTCATGGTTTTGCCTGTTTGCATGTAAAGCTCCAGCGCACGCAGCACCCTAACCGTATTATTTTTATGCACGTTTTGTGCATAAATAGGGTCCACTTCGCAAAGCATGGCGTACATTGCATCCGCACCCTTTGCCCCCAGCATGTCTTGCAGTTTTTTTCTAACTGACATGTCTGTCTTTTTTTCTTCAAACGCCACACCTTTTAGCAGGCTGTCTATATATAGCCCCGTGCCGCCAACAATCAGGGGAGTTTTACCCCTTTTAACTATGTCATCTATGCATTCTGCCGCAAGTTTTACGTACTGCGCAACCGAAAAAACTTCGCTCGGGTGCAAAAAATCCACAAGATGATGCTTTATACCTTGCGTTTCCTCTTGCGTCACCTTTGCAGTTCCAACGCTAAGCTCTTTATATATTTGCATGGAGTCCGCACTAATTATCTCTGCATTTAGCCTTTTTGCAACCTCTACCGACAGCCTTGTTTTGCCTGTTGCGGTAGGGCCACATATCACATAAACCTCAGCCTTGTCTGCCAAACTGTTTTTCCACCTCTTTTTTAGACATCGTTATTAATACAGGCCTGCCATGCGGACAAAACATCGGTACTACGCCATTTATAATGTCCTGCGCAAGTTTTACAAGCTCTTCGTAGCTGTTTTTATCTCCGCCCTTTACTGCCGCCTTGCACGATATAGAGTGCAGCACCCACTGCGTCCTCTCGCTAAGTGTATATTTTGGGTTTAACGCCAAGTTACTAGCAAGCTCTACCACGAGGTTTTCAAGGTCAGAATGTATAATATCTGCCGGAACAGCGCGCAAAATTACACAGTTAGCGCCAAAGTCGTCAACTTCTACACCGCTGTCAAAAAGCAGCTGAGTGTTTTGCATTATTGCGTCTTTTTCCTGTGCGCTAAGCTGTACCGTCACAGGGCTTAAAAGCATTTGGCTCGCCACATTTTTATAGTTTTTCATCAGTTTTTCGTATAAAATACGCTCGTGCGCCGCATGTTTATCTATCAGGCACATCTCGCCGTCGTGCTGTGTAATTATGTATGTGTTAAATA
>CAYJBO010000029.1:13815-17988 GCA_964368295.1 uncultured Bacteroides sp. | reverse complement strand
CCCACAAATATAAGCTTTTGTTTTTCTTGCCCACTCGGCAATATTTCGCCCTCAAACATGGGCAACTGCTCAATGTCGCCATCAATGTTTTCTCGGCCTGTGCTCACCTCTTGTGGCTCTGTCTCGGCGCTTATATAATCAATTTCGCCGCTTTGCTTTTGGGTGTTTTGCGCATTGTATTGCGATACTGTATCCGCCGAGAGCGTATCGCCAAAATCGCCGTATTTGGGTTTTTCTAGCGGTGTTGGCTTAATGTCGTCGGGATAAATAGTGGCAGGCTTTGCGCTGACGGGCACAAAAGATTTTTTACCGCTCTGCTGTTGTAAAGCAGTATTTTCGCTCGGTTGCTCTGTGCCTATTGTGCTATTAAACGAGGCCGCCGCCACAGCTTTTTCCTCGCCTTTATTTGCCGGCGCATTTGTGGCAACTGCGCTCTCATTAGTGTCGGCCTCAAAAGAGCCCATGCCCGCTACACCGTAATTGGCCGTGTGCAATTTGCTTTGCTGCGCACTGCTTGTATATGCCGTGTTTTGTAAATTCTCATTTGCATTTGCGGCGTCTTTAGCGGCGATATTCTGCGAAGCAAGCATCTGTGCACCCTCATCGCCGGCATAAGTTGACACAGCGCCAAAACACCCTTTTTGTGACAACGCACCTTTTACAGCCCTGTAAAACACATCAAAAACGTCACGCTCTTTAGCAAAGCGCACCTGAGTTTTCGCAGGGTGCACATTAACGTCAACAAGCTCTGTGGGCATTTGTAAAAACAACACACAGCCGGGGAATTTTCCCTTCATCAACGTGCCCTTGTATGCGGCCTCCAGCGCTGCCATGGCAGTAGTGTTTTTAACGTATCTGCCGTTAATAAAAAAGTATTGCATGCCCCTGCTAGCCCTACAAAGTGACGGTGAGGTAACCAGCCCTCTCACATGCATATTTTTATCCGCACAGTCTACGTGCAGCAAATCTTTTGCAAAATCGCGCGATAACACACTGTATGCCGCCGATTTTAAATCGCCATCGCCCGATGTTTGAAACTGCACTTTGTTGTCACGCACAAACTTAAACGCAATGTCCGGGCGCGACAGCGCTAGATTGGCAACTATGTCTGAGACGAAATTGCCCTCGCTAACGTCCTTTTTCAAAAACTTCATGCGGGCCGGCACATTGTAAAACAAATCCCTTACGCTAATTGTTGTGCCGACGGGGCCTGCCGCAACCTCGCACTCAAGCTCCAGTCCGCCGTGTATTTTATAAAGCATTGCAAACTCGTCTTGCGCCGTCCTTGTTAAAAGTTCTACCCTCGCTACGCTGGCTATGCTTGCAAGCGCCTCGCCCCTAAAGCCAAGTGTGCCTATGCTGTCAAGGTCTGTGTCTGTTTTAATTTTGCTGGTGGCGTGGCGTATAAATGCAGTGCTAACGTATTGCGCCTCTATTCCGCTGCCGTTATCCGTAATCTGAATTAACGTTATACCGCCATTTTCTATTGCGACTGTAATAGATTTTGCGCCTGCGTCCACCGAGTTTTCCACAAGCTCTTTTACTACCGAAGACGGACGCTCTACCACTTCACCGGCGGCTATCAGCTCTGCGGTGTGCTTGTCTAATATATTGATAACTGCCACTGTGTCACCCCCTAAAATTGCACTTTATTATTTTAAACGCCATGTACTGCCACAAATAAAACGGCCGGCAAAATATACATGGCGCTTATAATTTTATAATTATTGCTCTACTGCTCGTTTTTTAAGTCGCTCTTTAGTGTGTACAAAAAGTTTAGCGCCTCAATAGGTGTAAGCGTCTCAACATCCGTCATGCGCAGTTTTTCCACTACCGCACTTTGCGACGTTATCTTTTGCACTCTTCCAACATCCTCAAAGTCTAGCTGACGCACATGGCTTACCTCCGGTGCACCCTCTTCGAGCAATGTCAAAACTTGCTTCGCCCTGTCTATAACGCTCTGTGGAAGGCCTGCCAATTTTGACACCTCTATTCCGTAGCTGTCGTCGGCCGGGCCACGCACAATCCTGCGCAAAAATGTAATGTCATCGCCGCGTTTTTTTACGGCTATGTTGTAATTTTTTACGCCATCCACTGTGTTTTCAAGCTCTGTAAGTTCGTGGTAATGCGTTGCAAAAAGCGTTTTGCAGCCAAGTGTCCCTTCCTTGCTTGCAATGTACTCAACAACAGCCCTTGCAATGCTCATTCCGTCAAAGGTAGACGTTCCCCTGCCTATCTCGTCCAAAATAACAAGGCTTTTATCCGTTGCCGTCTTTAAAATATCGGCAACTTCCGTCATCTCTACCATAAATGTAGACTGTCCTGCCGCCAAATCGTCCGAGGCTCCAACACGTGTGTAAATGGCATCTACAACGCCCATTCTGCACACTTTTGCAGGCACAAAACTACCTATTTGCGCCATTAATGCTATTAGCGCAGTTTGGCGCATATATGTGGATTTACCCGCCATATTAGGCCCTGTTATAACTGCCATCCTGTTGTCCTCACAGTCTAGCACTGTGTCGTTTGGCACAAAGGGGGCAATGTTTAACATCTGCTCTATAACAGGGTGTCTGCCCTCTTCAATTACAAGCTCGTCTGCGCTGTGCACTGTTGGGCGCACATAGTTATTGTTTACGGCAACCTGTGCAAAAGAGCAAAGCACATCAAGCTGTGCCACACAAAATGCAGTTTTTTGTATGCGCACAACGTGTTTTGATATCTCTTGCAAAAGCTCCTCAAATAATTTCTTTTCAAGCGACAGTAAGCGCTCGTTTGCGCCCAGTATTTTGTTTTCAAGTTGTTTTAGCTCGTCTGTTATATATCGCTCTGCATTTGCAAGCGTCTGTTTGCGCACAAAGTTGTCCGGCACTTGCTCGGCAAAAGAGCGGCTAACCTCAATATAATAGCCAAAAACCCTGTTGTATCCTATTTTTAGCGTGCGTATGCCCGTTTGCTCTTTCAGCTGTGCCTCAAGGCCGCCGAGGTAACCCTTGCCGTCTTTTACAATGCTTTTAAGCTCGTCTATCTCTGCGTTTGCGCCCTCTTTAATAACGCCGCCCTCTTTTAAAGATGCCGGTGCACTCTCGTCTATTAAATTTGTTATCATCTCGCACACATCGCAAAGTGGGTCAAGATCCTCACGTATCATCGCAATTTTTACGCCTGCAAAATTTTGCGTAAGCTCTAAAAGCCTTGGCAGCTGCCTACAGGTGGCCGACAGTGCAAGCGCCTCTTGCGGCGAGGCCGAGCCATATACCGCACGTGTCATAAGGCGCTCTATATCAAAAATGCCGTCGAGGGTCTCCTCGATGTCCGCCCTTAGCACGCCGTTGTTTGTAAACTCCTGCACCGCCTCGTTGCGATGGTTTATGTCGCTCACATTTAAAAGTGGCTGCTCTATCCATGAGCGCATAAGCCTTTTGCCCATTGCCGTGTGCGTTTTGTCAAGCACCCATAAAAGTGTGCCTTTTTTTTCACGCCCACGCATGGTTTCGCACAGCTCTAAGTTACTGCGTGTAACTGCCGGGATATGCACATATTGCGCTTTTTTATATACGTTTACGCTCTTTAATCGCTCAACGCCCTTTTTTTGCGTCTCTTTTAAGTAATAGAGTAATGCCGAAAGAGATTTCTCTTGCTCTGTGCCCTTTAAAACACCTGTCGATTTTTCATACTCATAGCCAAATTGATGTGTCATGCGTTTTGAGCATAGCTCGTCCTCAAAAACTTCGTCCTCTATTAACTCTACGCCGCACGCAAGCTTAAATTTTATGTAGTCTGTCACAAGTTTTTTGCCAAGTGCCTGCTCGTTTAAAAGCACCTCTTTTGGCGAATAGCAGCAGAGCTCGCCTATTATTTGAGCCTGCAAGTTTTCTCCTTTTAAGTGCGCCACATTGGCAGTGCCTGTAGAAATGTCTGCAAAGCACACACCTGCGGCGTCCCCGCTTACAAAAACGCTCGCTATATAGTTGTTTTTATCATCGCTAAGCATGCTATTTTCTATAACCGTGCCCGGCGTCATAACGCGCACAATCTCTCTTCTCACTATGCCTTTTGTCTCCGATGGGTTTTCCATCTGCTCACATATGGCAACTTTATACCCCTTAGCAATAAGCCTTGCAACATATGTTTCATACGCGTGGAAAGGCACGCCGCACATGGGCGCACGCT
>CAYJBO010000029.1:4564-13805 GCA_964368295.1 uncultured Bacteroides sp. | reverse complement strand
TCTCGCCCTGTAAGTGTTAGCTCAAGTTCTTTAGACGCCAATATGGCATCGTCAAAAAACATCTCATAAAAATCGCCCAGCCTAAAAAACAATATTTTGTCGGGATGATTTTCTTTTATATCCAAATACTGCTGCATCATAGGTGAAAGAGCCATCTGTGTCACACATCCTGTTCAAAAGTATAGTTTGTTTTACAAAAAAATTGTGTCAAAACAACACACTGCCCATAAAAATTAAAGGCAGTGCATTTTTAGTTTACTTATTATTATACGCTGTATTGACAGAATTTGCAATATTTTAACCGCAACCCGAGCATGAAGAACAGCTGCCTGCACAGCCCTCTTCCGGGGCGCCGTTTACGCTAAATGGGTCACCGCCGCCCACTGCCGTTGCAACTATTGCGTTGATATAATTTACCACTGCCTCAATCTCTGTTTTTGCCTCGTTATATGCAACCATGTTGTCGTTTGCCATGATGTCTGCATAAAGTGCGCCAACTTTTTTGTTAAGCTCCTCAATCTTTTGCGCGTCTTTATCTTCTGATTTCGACAGCTCTGCGTTTAAATCTATCCTAGCTAGGTTAAAATCGCCTATCAGCTTTTGTAGGCTCTCATCTGTGTCGTTTTTATTGCATGTGCCAATAAAACCTTGGTAAATCTCCTCGTTTTGCAACTGCTTTGCAGCCTCTTTAAACATGGTTATTGCGTCTTTATTCATCTATATTCTCCGTTTCTAGTTTTATATATTAAACTGCACTTGCCTTTAAGTGCAAATTAAAAGCGTTTTACAAACTAATGTTTGCCATTTATTTTACAAGCTCGCCGGTTAAAATCGACGCCCTTGCACCGGTAACTTTTACATCTACAAAACTGCCAATCAAGCTGTCGTCGCCCAAAAAGTCCACCGTTAAATTGTTGTCCAGTCTTCCTGCTAAATAGCCTTCGTCTCTGCCCTCACCCTCCACAAGCACATTGTGCACAGTGTCTATATAGTGGCAAGTTATCTGCGGCACTATTTTTTCTTGCAAGTCTAAAATGCGCTGAATCCTCGCAGATTTCTCCTCACGCTTTGTAAAGTCCGGCATGTCTGCAGCCTTTGTGCCCGTGCGTTTTGAGTATATAAATGTAAACAGCTGTACAAACTGCACGTGCTCTATTAGCTCAAGCGTCTTTTCAAAATCCTCGGGCGTCTCCCCCGGGAAACCTACAATTAAATCGCTCGAGAACGTCATGTCCGGCACTGTTTGCTTTGCATAAGCTATTAGCGATTTATAGCTGTCCACAGTGTAGCGCCTGTTCATCTGGCGCAGTATCTCATCAGAGCCGGACTGCACAGGCAGATGCAAGTGGTTGCATATGTGCTTGCTTTTTGCAATGGTGTCCACAAGCTTGCGAGAGGCATCTTTAGGGTGGCTCGTCATAAACCTAATCCTGTAATCGCCCGGCACTTCGTCAAGCATGCAAAGCAGGTCTGAAAAATCTATTTTTTCTTTGCCTAAAAGCCCCTTGCCGTAAGAGTTTACATTTTGCCCAAGCAGGGTTATGTCTTTGTAGCCGTCCTCCACAAGCTGTTTAAACTCTTTTAAAATATCGCTTGCAAGCCTGCTGCGCTCACGCCCACGCACGTATGGCACTATGCAATAAGAGCAGTAATTGTCGCACCCGTACATAACCGGCAGCCACGCTTTAAATGTGGAGTCCCGTATAACGGGCATGCCCTCAATAATATCGGGCGCCTCTTCAAGCGGCGCGTACTGCTTTTTCTTTAACGAGAGCTTGTTTGCAATAAGGCTTGGAAGCTTGTCTATTTTATTTACGCCAAAAACTATATCCACATAAGGGTAGCTTTTTTTAAGTTTATCGACAACGCTTTTTTGCTGCGCCATACAGCCGCATACGGCTATTAAAAGGCGAGGGTTAATTTCTTTTAGCGCCTTAAGCGCGCCTATGTTTCCAAACACCCTTAGCTCCGCATGCTCGCGCACGGTGCAAGTGTTAAATATAATAAAATCGGCCTCGTTAACCTTGTCGCACATTTCAAAACCCATTTGTGCGAGCACACCCTTTATTATTTCGCCGTCGTTTACATTTTGCTGACAGCCAAATGTTTGGACATACGCAAGCGGCGTGCGCTTATAAACATCCCTTATAACGCCGCAAGCAATCTCATTTTTTTGAAACAAAATGGGTTCCATATAATATATTCCTACTTTCATTTTTACGCAGATAAAGTATACACTTATGATAATATTATATAATAAATTTGCCTAAATAGCAAGGCGACAGCCCCTTGTGCAACAAGCGAGGATGGACGTTTAAAACTTAAAAAACGCACAAAAAAAGCTAGTGTAAATAATTTGTCGCATTGTCGGTCTATTTTTACATTACTGCATTTGTGCTATTTACATTTTTATGCTATGTTACAAATTTTTTACAAAAAATTTGACAGATGCGCAACACTGCAAAACGACCAAAATCGCTTTAAATGTGCGCATCCGTCAACAAAATAGACTGTTTTATACCTGCGGCATCACAAGAAATTCGTCGCTTACATGCTTGTTTAAAAGCTCTGTAATATAAGGCACCGAAAAGCCATTGCGCACACCGTGCACGGCCGCAAGCTCGGCTGTATATTCGCTAAACATATACACACGTATGTTATTATAACCGGACTCGTAATGGTTTATAACAGGTGTAAGTTGCGGCGCTAAAACGCGTGTGCTAACAACACCCTCGGGGCTTGTGGTCTTTTCAAACTCGCAGCTCAAAATAAGGCCTACCATTGTTGCAGGCACAGCCTGAGCATTTAAAAAGTTACCCAGCGAGTACGCTATAAAAACGTCTCTGCCGTCTGCGGCTTTTAGCCACTGTGCATCTTGCACAACGTGTGGGTGAGTGCCTATAATCAAGTCCGCTCCCCAGTCTGCCATCTGCTGAGCAAGCTCCTTTTGCGGCTGCGTTGTAGTGTGGCTGTTTTCCACGCCCCAGTGGTTGCCCACTACTACTATGTCTGAGTTTTCTGCCGCATGGGTTATCTGCGCTTGTATTATGTCTGTCTGGCTTGTGTATATAACGTGGTAGGGCGCATCGTGTGGCTGTGGCAAGCCGTTTGTAGTCTCTGTGTACGCAAGGTAAGCTATCGTTATATCGTTTACTGTTTGGTAAGTAATGGCGCTTAAGTACTCATCTTCGCTTGCGTAAAGGCCCGTTATAAACGAGTCCTCGGGCATAGTTGCCCAAAAATCCATAGTGCCGCTAAGGCCCACTGTGCCCTTGTCGTACGTGTGGTTGTTCGATAGGCTAAAAACATTAAATCCCACGTCATACAAATCAAAGCCCATCTGCCCCGGTGTAGAGAACATCGGATAGGACGACGGCGGCAACACATCGTTTATGAGGGTCTCTTGATTTAACCAGTTCACATCAAAATCTTCGTAAAAATAGCGCACCTCGTCATAGCAATATGAAAAATCGTAGCCGCCATTGCCCTCACGCTTTGCCGCCTGCAGGTAAATGCCCGTGTGTATTAAATTGTCGCCCGTTGCCGAAAACCTCACGCTTGTAACTACAGGCTCGGGCGGCTCTGGCGGTTCAACTTCAACCTGCTGCACATCTACAACAATGCTGCTTACGGGTTCGTCTTGCGGCGCACTGCAGCCCGCTAGCGCAACGGCCAATATTAACAGTAGTGAAAGTATAATTTTAAATTTACTCAAAATTAAAGCCTCGCTTATATACATTTTTCACCATTATAATATATATATCGCTTTTTAGTCAAATTAAAACGCCGTGCGGCAATATACACGTTAATAAAAAAACAAGACGCGCTAACATATAGGCCGCCTTAATAGCACCTACAATATAGCACGCCCTGCCTACATAATCTAGCTAATACGATACAACTGAGTATTGTATCGGCTTTGATAAAATAATGTTATTCGTACCTAAGCGCATCAATAGGGTCTAGCTTTGCCGCCTTGTTTGACGGATAATAGCCAAAGAAAATACCTATTGCCACCGAAAAACCTACCGCTATTGCTATGCCTGTCATGTCCGCGCTTGCGGGGAAGCTCAAGAGATTTGAAGCCACCGTGCCCAGCGCCATGCCAAGCGCAATACCAATAATGCCGCCTATAAGGCATATAATTGCGCTCTCTGTAATAAACTGCACCCTGATTGAAAAATTAGTTGCGCCGAGGGCCTTTCTCGTGCCTATCTCCTTTGTGCGCTCGGTTATAGACACCAGCATAATGTTCATAACGCCTATGCCACCTACAAGAAGCGATATTGCCGCCACGGCAGATATTGCAAGTTGCATTGTGGCAAGCATGCTCTGCATAGATTCGATTATACTCTCTATGGCGAAGGCAAACGCCTCGTAATTATCGTTGTTAGCGTAATATCTGGAATTTAAAAAGCTCTGCACATCTGTCGCAAATGCGGCGCTGTCCGCACCTTGATATGTAAGCACCGTTACGCTCGCATAGCCGTCTTGTGCGCCTGTAATTTTTGCCGCCACTGTGTGAGGGATGTAAACCGTTGTGCTCGTGTCCTGCTCACTACTTGTGCTAAAGCCGCCAAATGCAGATGCCTCGTAAGCGTAAACGCCCACAACCGTGTAAAGCGCAGGCGGATTGCCGCTTGCCTCAAGCATAACTTGGCTGCCTATCGGATCCTCGGCAATGCCAAGATTCTCGGCAAATAAATCGGACACTACCGCCACGTTTTTTTCGCTGTCTATCTCACGGGCAAGCAAAAAGCGCCCCTCTATAATTTCAATGTTATCCACAAGGTGAGACATGTCGCCGGAGCCTGTCAAATCAAAGTTTGCATAAAGCTCATTGCTTGTCGCAGTGCCGCTTCCAACTTGCACCCTAATGTCAACGGTTTGTACAACATCGGCAAACTGTGTGGATATGTCGCTCAGCATGTCGTCTGTCAGCATGTCGCTCTCTTTCATCTGCGTAAAGCCGCCGCTCCTTGCGGAGTCCTCTGCCGCGCGCTGCTGTATGCCAATCGTCACATTGTTTGCGCCCATAGAGCTCATTTGATCCACAATATATCCGTCCAAAGAGTTGCCTATTGTAAATATTGTAATTACAGAGCCAATGCCTATAATAATGCCAAGCATAGTTAAAAGCGCACGCATTTTATTGCTCCAAAGTGCGCTTATGGCAAGTAAAATATTCTCGCTTAAACTCATTTGTTCTGCCCTCCCTCTCGGTCGGACACCACTCTGCCGTCCACCAGTGTTATAACCCGCTCTGTCTCTTGCGCAAGCTCAGGCGAGTGCGTTATAAGTATAATGGTTTTGCCGTGGTTTTTATGTAAATCGTGAAAAATATCCATAACAAGCCGCCCTGTCTTAGAGTCCAGTGCGCCCGTCGGCTCGTCCGCAAGCAAAATAGCGGGGTCGTTAGCAACGGCACGTGCTATTGCAACACGCTGTTTTTGTCCGCCCGAAAGCTCGTTGGGCTTGTGCTTTCTGCGCTTATCCATGCCCACCATTTTTAAGTATTCCAAACTTTTTTTGCCCCTCTCGCGCATGGAGACACCTGCATAAAGCATGGGGAGCTCAACATTTTTTTGCGCATTAATACGCGGTATTAGGTTAAAGTTTTGGAAGATAAACCCTATTTTTTTGTTGCGTATGCCCGACAGCTCACTGTCGTGCGTAGACATGATATCGACGCCGTCTAAAAGGTAAGAGCCCTCGGTGGGTTTATCCAGTGCACCTATGATGTTCATAAGTGTAGATTTACCGCTGCCCGAGGCGCCTACTATAGATGTAAAACTGCCCCGTTTAATCTCCAGTGTCACGTTGTCTAAGGCGCAGAGCTCGTTCTCTTTGCCAATAAAGTACTTTTTATATATGCCGTCTAATTTTATAACGTTGTCGGACATTTACTTCTCCATTCTAAAGCGAATTTTACGCTAACTTACTGCCCAGGTCCGCCGGCTGCCCCGGGGCCGCCACCACCTTGAGGTGCCTGGCCGCCTGCGCCTGCATCAATCATCATAAACATGTCCTGTGCCGTTGCAACGTTTAGCCCCATAGGGTCGTCCAATAAAAACATGTTGTCATTAAGCTCGCCGTTAGTCACTTCTACGTAATAGTCCGTCTCCATGCCTGTAGTAACAATAATTTTACGTCTGCCGTCCTCTTCTCCAAGCAATAGTTGCTCTTGTGTCGGGCGCTCGTCGTAAACATAAATGTACTTATTGCCGCCCTCTTCAACTATTGCGTCGTACGGCACAGCAAATACGCCTTTGCTCTCTTCTATTAAAAATGTAATTTTTGACGGCACGCCTGCACGCAAATCGCTGTTGCTCTCGCTTAGCCTCACAACAACTTCAAAGTTGCCGGACGTGTCCACCGCAATGGGCGACACGCTATATATGTACCCCTCAAGCTCCTCATCGCCTGTTGAGTCTGTGGTAACAGTAGCCTTCATGCCCTTTTGCAGCTTTATAACATCGTAGCTTGCAACTGTTGTAGATATCTCCATCTCGCTTAAATCTTGCACCGTACAAAGCGCACCCGATATGGTGTCGCCCTCAGAGAAGTTAAGCTGTGTGACAACGCCGTCGATTGGCGCGTATATGTAGTGGTCGTTTAGGCTGTCGTGTGCTGCCTCTAACTGTGTTTGCGCTGTCTCTAGCTGTGTTTGCGCCGTCTCCACGCTCTGGTCGTTCATCTGTGTGCGCTCTACTTGCTCTGTGGCACTCTCTATTGTAAGGCTGTTTTGGCGCTCCTGTGTTGTGTAGGTAGAGTTTTGTGTATCAAGTGCAATTTGTGCCGCTTGCAAAACTTTTAAAGTCGCCTCAAGCGCTGTCTCTCTTGCAAGTATTGTATTTGTGTATGCATCCACAATGGCTGTGTTGTCGGGGGTAGTTGGTGTTTGTTTTTCCAACGGCGGCAACGCCTCATAGTCTGCAATTAAGCGCACCTCTATCGCCGCAACATCTGTTAAATTTACGGTCGGCAATGCTCCGTACGCCAATAAAAGCGGGTCGATAATCGCCTTTTGCAGCGCTGCTGCATCGTTGTAGTCCTTTTGTGCCGCGGCTAACTCCACAGTAAGCTCTCCCACTTTTTGCTCGTGGTTTACCTTGGCTATATTGTATGCATTTTGTGCGTCTGCAAGCTGGCGCTGTGCCACGCCTAAATCAAACTGGGCTTGCTCGTTCGCCTCTACTATGCCTGTGTATGCATCGTTTACGCCCTCCTCTGCGGTTTCAACGCTGTCCATTGCATCTGTTGTGTCAAGCGTAGCTATCACTTGCCCGGCTTTTACGGTGTCGCCCACCTCAACTGCAATTTGCTCTATCTTATAAGCGCTCTGTGCAGACGAAATCTCTGCTTGCACCTGTCTTACATCTACTGCGGATGTGTTGCCGCTGGCCATAATGACGTTGGACAAATCTTGCTGTGTTAGCTGTGATATTGACGGCATAGACAAAGCCGCCGATACAGTATTTGAAAAATTTGACACAATATTAAAAATTATTATGCCCAAAATTAACACAATAACTAAAAATATAATTAACCCTTTTCTTCGCTTAGCAAACCTTTTTAACTTGCTCATTTTTTTACCCCTTATAATCTATATAATCTGTGACATTTACAAAATATAACATGTTTTTCCCTTGCAAACAATAATATTATAAAAATCAAATGTTAATTTTTTGTGTAATTACAAAAAAAACACCAATCACCTTATGTTTAAGGCTTGTTTTTTGGTTATTTTGCGCAATTATATTGCAAGCATTATTTTTTCGCCTTTTTGCACGGCAGCAAAATGGCAGCATTATTTTAGCCGCTGGCCAAAACAGTACCGCCGATATTTTTAATTAATTCTGTGCGCTTACTCTGCAATTTAACCCTTTAGCACGGCGCAACAAATCACCTTACTTTGTTGTAATTTATCAAACAGCCAGCCTTAATTATCTGTTTTTCCTCCGGTGTCATGTCTGTTATATAAAGTGTAATCTCCTGTGTTTTATCACCTATTACATAAGCCTTAATGTCGGCCATGTCACCGTCTAACTTCGCCCTTATGTCGGGCACAAAAATGTAGTCCCCGACATTAAAGCTCGGCTCACCCTTTAGCTGTAACGGCAGCATACCCCAGTTTATCATGTTAGAGCGGTAGCGCTTAGTGGCGTAATCCTGTGTTATATTTGCAAGGCCGCCAAGCACCCTTTGGCAGCTAGCCGCTTGCTCACGTGCAGAGCCGTCGCCCGGTTTAACTGCATAAATCGCACTGCCCACTTCAACCTCTTTAAAATCTATGTCCGCAAAGCCATCTATTTGCTTAATGCCCTCGTACACTGCCTTAAGTGCGCTGTCGGCAGCAGTGGCGTCTTTGCCGCTTGTCCTCGCCTTTTCAATTTCATTTATGGCCTTGGCACGTGCAACGTACTCAGGGTCACGCCTGGACAGTGTAAACTCCGCAAGTCCAAGCGGATTTGAGCGGTAAGACGACGTTTCTCCCGATGGGATTAACTCGTCAGTAGTTGTTACGCTGTCCATGATTTTAGACGAAATTTTAAGCAAAATATGGTTTGTCAGCGAGCTTATCTCTGGCCAATCTTTAATATTTGGGCCATAAACAAGTTCTTGCTGAGCCTGTGGCTTACTATAGCCTTGGTAAACACGTTTTTCGTAAATAGAGCTGTCAAAGTTGTACTTTGGCGTCTCAAAATCAATATCCGTTGCCGCTGTTAAAATGCCGCCATTTGCCGCTGTTGCAGCAATAGAGCGTGCATCCATCAATGCCACTGCTGACATTTGGCCGCTGCCCGGCTTAGAGCCCTCTCTGCTTGGGAAATTGCGTGTGGTGTGGCGAATGCTAAATGCATTGTTAGCAGGTGTGTCGCCGGCACCAAAACAAGGCCCGCAAAATGCTGTTTTAACCGTTGCGCCGCTCTCCATAAACTTGGCTATTGCGCCATTTTTAACAAGCTCTAAAAATACAGGTTGCGACGACGGGTATACGCACAGCGAGAAAATGTCGTTGCCACAGTTTGCACCTTTTAAAATGTCTGCCGCCTGTGCCATGTTACCAAAGTTGCCGCCGGCACATCCTGCAATAATTCCCTGCTGTACTGTCATTTTTCCGTTTACTATCTTGTCGGTCAAAGAAAAATCCAGCTTGCCGTTCTTAGAAAAAGTCATCGCCTCTTTTTCAACGCCGTGTAAAAGGTCCTCAAGGTTGTTGTTGAGCTCGTCGATAGTA
>CAYJBO010000029.1:0-4554 GCA_964368295.1 uncultured Bacteroides sp. | reverse complement strand
TAGTATAAACATTGCTTGGGTGGAACGGCAGTGCAATCATAGGGCGTATTTTTGCCAAATCTACGTATATCATGCCGTCGTAAAGCGCTGTGTCGGCAGGGTTTAATTCTTTATATGCATCTGCCCTACCGTGGCACGCAAAGTACTCTTTTGTATCCTCGTCCGTACACCAAACAGAGCTCAAACATGTCGTCTCTGTCGTCATAACGTCAATGCTGTTTCTAAAGTCTGTGTCCATAGACGATATGCCGGGGCCCACAAACTCCATAACTTTATTTTTCACAAAACCGTTTTTAAACACAGCGCCAATAATTGCAAGCGAAATATCGTGAGGCCCAACGCCTGCAACAGGTGCATTGTCAAGGTAAACGCCTATAATTTCGGGGTACTTAATGTCGTAAGAGTCACAAAGCAGCTGTTTAACAAGCTCTCCGCCACCCTCGCCAACCGCCATTGTGCCAAGTGCGCCGTATCTTGTATGGCTGTCAGAGCCAAGTATCATTTGGCCGCAGCCGGCGTGCATCTCGCGCATGTATTGGTGTATAACCGCAATGTGCGGCGGCACAAAAATACCGCCAAACTTTTTAGCCGCACTAAGCCCAAAAACGTGGTCATCCTCATTAATTGTGCCGCCCACGGCACATAGCGAGTTATGGCAATTAGTTAACACATATGGCAAAGGGAATTTTTGCATGCCCGATGCCTTTGCCGTTTGAACAATACTTACAAAAGTGATGTCGTGGCTTGCCATTGCGTCAAATTTTATCTTTAAATTTTTATTGTCCGCAGCCATATTGTGAGACGACAAAATGTCATACGAAATTGTGCCCTGCCTTGCTTTGTCTTCGTCTACTTTTATCGATTGCTCTGCGCAATATTTATTATATTCGCTCTCCGGTACAATTTTGCTGCCGCCAATTAAATAAACGTTTTCATTGTACAATTTTATCATAACTAATACAGCCTTTCTATGCTTTTTAAATTAATTTATTTTTCATCATTAACTAATTAATTTTATCATAATTTGATGATTAAATCAACAAAAACACTTTATTTTATTACAAAGGCCATATGCAAACTTTTATGCGCACGCACAGCTTAACATTTTGTATGCCGCAATTAAAAAGCCCTTACTAGGGCTCTCTTCTGCTCTTTGGCAAAAATTACGGCTCTACTGCCGCTTCATCCCCCGCTTCGTCATCTGTTTCGTCCTCTGTATCACCTTCTGCTCCACCCTCTGCTGCGTCTTGTTCCTCTGCCTCTTGCTGTGTGTTGTTCTCGCTCTGTGTGTCGTCATTTGTCTGCGTTGAGTATTCTTGCATGTTGCCCTCCGCCTGTGCATTATCCTCATCGCGCACCTCATCTACGCTCTGCGCTGTGTCCGGCTCAATCGCTTGCTGTGCAACATCATCCTCGCTGTATTGCTCGGGGTTGCCCATTGCAAACTCCTCTTCTACTAGTATGTCGGGCTTTTCCTCATCCTCGCTGGACTCCACAAGAGAGGCAGCGCTTGCGCCGAGCATTAATTTCGCCGTCTCCAGCGAGCTCTCGTTTAGCTCGTACCTATCTTTTGCACTGTTCCACGTGCCCGGCATCGCCCTAGAGTTATATGTCGGCTGCTGTCTGTCTAAAAATTCTAGCGTTCGCTCGTAATCAAATATGTCTGTGGCCGTTACATTTGTTGCCACACTGCCGCTATTTGTGCGCAATATGTCCGTTAAACGGTTTGATAAATTACCATGGGCAGACGATATAAATGACGTGTACCCCGATGCACGAAGCCCGCAGACGTCGTCTTTATCCATACCGTCTGCCTGTAAAAGCTGCAAAAAAAGCGATGACGACAGTGTATATTTATCACTGCCCGAATTTATAAAACCCAACTCTTGCAGCGTGTCATCATCCACAAAATCGTTTAAATTTAAATTTATATTGCCAAAAATCTCTGCCCTTTGCCGTAAAAACTCAGCAGTAGAAAAAAAGTAATTTTTTACATCTATGCCCAGCGTCTCGCTTAGTGCCGCCGCCGCCTGAGACGGCCCTGCCGATGCAACTGTGTCTTTTAACAGCACTGCCTCCCCGTTTAAAAGCACAACTGTCTCGGGCACCATCGTAACCACGGACACAATATTTTCGTAAGCATCAAAATGCAAAAGTGTGTAATTATCCGACGATGCTGTGTTACTTTCTCCTGTCATCACGAGTATAGTTTGGCTGTCTTGCTCTGTTGGCTGTGCAATGTAAATGTTGCTTTGCGGCTGTGTAACGGTGTTTGTCTGCGGCTTACTTTTTGCGTCTGCAATAGTGTAAGATATATAATAGATAGGCACAAGAATAACAAGTGTGCCAAAAAAAGTAAGCCAAAATATTTTTTTGCCCGACATTAATATACGCCCCCTTATGTGTATAGCGTTGACAAAAATGCACAATGCTATACACAAAGGAGGTATAAAAATGAACGATAAAAAAGATGTATTTGTGCCACCGGTAGTGCCGGCACCCGGAGTTAACCCTATTACACTGCCCCTGCCGTTTGGAGAGCAAACACTGCCGCAAAAAGACGAGCCCGACATAAAAAACCCGATAGTGCGCTCTATGGTAAACGGGCAAAAAAGCGCATACGACCCCGACGGCAGTTACACCGGAGCACCACTTGACAAAGGCGAAAAACCAACGCAAGACGCAGACGACTTATAAAAGCACGCACAAATTTAATTGCCGCAAAAGCAGGTTTAGCACAGTGTGTTTACTTTAAGCAGGTAAAAATTTTGCATATATTTGCACATGAAAGCCAAGCACACGCTTTACTTTTGCAAGGCACCGCAGGGCAATTTGCTGTTAGCATGTCATTTTTATGGCGCACGGCAATGCCCTGCCCTACTTATTTTTTAATAGCAATTACAGATTGGCGCTTTAATACAAAACAGCACTGCAACTTTTTAGTAAAAAACACTTGAATTAAAACACACATTATGATATACTATTACAGCATTACGCACGTATTGTATTGGTTCCCTGTGCCTTAACGGGTGGGACGCCATGTATACAATGCGGAGGAAAAAAACAAAATATTGGAGGAAATTAAAATGGCAGTAGTATCAATGAAACAGCTTTTAGAAGCCGGTGTACACTTTGGACACCAAACACGCCGCTGGAACCCAAAAATGGCAAGGTACATTTTTACGGAGCGCAACGGCATCTACATTATTGACTTGCAAAAGACAGTAAAAAAATTAGACGAGGCATACAACTTTGTACGCGACATATCCCTTGAGGGCGGCGAAGTACTTTTTGTAGGCACAAAAAAACAAGCACAAGAAGCTATTAAAGAAGAGGCTTTGCGCTGCGACATGCACTTTGTAAATGCTCGCTGGCTTGGCGGTATGCTAACAAACTTCCGCACAATCCGTCGTCGTATTGACAGAATGGAGCAAATTAATAAAATGCGCGAGGACGGCACATTTGAAATGTTGCCTAAAAAAGAAGTTGCTAAACTAGAGCTTGAGCTTGAGAAACTAGAAAAATTCTTAGGCGGCGTTAAAAACATGAACACATTGCCGAAAGCTTTATTTATTGTTGACCCACGCAAAGAGAGAATTGCAGTAGCAGAGGCTATGAAATTAAATATTCCTATAGTTGCTATAGTAGACACAAACTGCGACCCTGACGAGATTGACTACGTTATCCCTGGTAACGACGATGCAATCCGTGCCGTTAAATTGATGGCAGGCGCAATGGCTGACGCTGTTTTAGAAGGCCGCCAAGGCAAACAGGACAGCGCTGCTGAAGAAGCTGCTACTACAGAAGTTGCAGAAGACACAACAGCAGGCTAATTTACAATAAATAATAATAATTAAATATAAAGGGGAATAAACATGGCATTTAGTGCTTTAGACGTTAAAAATTTGCGCGAGCAAACAGGCTGCGGCATGATGGACTGCAAAAAAGCTTTGACAGAGTCCGAGGGTGATTTTGACAAAGCGGTTGAATACCTGCGTGAGAAAGGCCTTGCACAATCTGCAAAAAAAGCAGGCCGCATTGCTGCAGAGGGCATGGTTTTTGCTGTGTCTGACATTGCTAAAAAACTAGGCGTTGTAATCGAAGTAAACGCAGAGACAGACTTTGTTGCTAAAAACGAAATGTTCCGCACTTTTGTTAAAGAGGTTGCAGACGTAGTTATGAACGAGAACCCTGCAGATGTTGCTGCATTGCTTGAGTGCAAAATGCCCGACGGCACTACCGTTGAGGCTTCAAGACAAGACAAAGTTCTTGTTATTGGCGAGAACATCCAAATCCGCCGTTTTGAGCGTTTTGAGGGCGTTTGCTCTTCTTACATCCACGGTGGCGGCACACACGGCATACTTGTTAAATTTGCAACAAGTGACGATGTAGCGGCAAAAGAGGGCTTTGCTGAGTACGGCAGAGACGTTGCAATGCAAATTGCAGCTGTTAACCCCGGTTACCTAACATCTGCCGATGTACCTGCAGAAGTAATTGAAAAAGAGAAAGAAATTCTTTTGGCTCAAATTGAGAACGACGACAAACTAAAAGGCA
>CAYJBO010000028.1:9902-28492 GCA_964368295.1 uncultured Bacteroides sp. | reverse complement strand
ACAGCGCAAGCTCCTTAAAAAATGGCAGCAGTAAAGACGCCGCAAAAGATTACACCGCAGGTGCAAAAATCAATAACAGCGCACAAAGCACTACTGCATACCTGCTTGTGGACGGCTATAATATTATACATGCCTGGGACGATTTAAGTGCAATTGCCGCTGATAACTTAGAGCTTGCAAGACGAAAACTGATTGATATATTGTGCAATTATAGGGGTGTCACGCAAGAAGATATTATAGTTGTGTTTGATGCGTACAAGGTGAAAGGCGGTGAGGGAGAAACACAAAACGTCGCAAACATTAGCGTTGTTTATACAAAAGAGGCAGAGACGGCGGACATGTACATAGAAAAAGTTACGCATAGCCTTGGCAAAAAACACAGCGTAAGGGTTGCCACCTCCGATAGCCTGGAGCAAGTTATTATACTGGGTCACGGGGCGCTAAGGCTGTCTGCGCGCGCATTTAAAAAGCAGGTGGACGATGCCGACAGGGCGATACGAGAGTATTTAAGCGCAGAGAGCACATATTTATAATAGCGGAGTACTATATAAAAATAGCAATAAAAATAGCGAAAATAACTTATAAAAATGTTAAATGCTACATAAAGCTATGTTTAGCCGTTGACAATTTTTATTGCATATGGTAGCATAAAGCCAATAGTGGCAGTAGTGTGTTTTGTGTAGCCAAGCCGATGCAATTAAAGCGTGCATCTAACCACATGATTTACCACGAACAGGCGTTTTAAGGCGGGCTCGGCTTACAAAGCATTGGCTAGCCAAGCCGGTGCAATACTAACTCGTTTTATGACAAATTGGCGAAGTTAGTGCTAGTTTAGCACATGATATAAAGAATGGAGATATCTTAGATATGAACGTATGTAAAAAATGCAATAATGAAAATTCAGACTCGGCGGCATTTTGTGGTGTTTGCGGAGAGGCGCTTGAGACAAATAACACTCTAGACGGGCAAATTAATGAGTCGCAACAATTTAATCAGCAAGATCAGCAGTTTAATGCGCAATTTAACGAGCCACAACAGTTTAATCAGCAAGGCCAGCAGTTTAACTCTCAAATGCCACCGCTCACAAGGACAGAGCAGTTCTCGCCGTCTTTTTCAAGACAGCCACAATTAAACAACTTTAACACTAACCCTGCAATGGGCACAATGCCCCCGGCAGTTATGGCAATAAAAGACGTTGTTACAAGCAATTTGTTTTTAGTAGCCGCTATTGTTTACTCGCTTGGCGCCGCCTTAAACTTGGTTCATACTGTCATGCTCACGGGCGTAAATGTTTTTAATATTGCGTCTTATCTTTTCTCCGGCGCGGTAGTGGTGTTTAGCGTTTTGGGTATATGGATAGCATACTTATCGTTTAAAAATATGAACCGCAGTTTGACAAGTGGCTTTACAATAATGAAGGCATACACAATTGTACAAATTGTTTTATTATTTTTAGTTATTGCCGTTTTGCTGCTTGTAATGCTATTGATGAACTCATTTGCAGACGATTATTTAATAACAATTGTTAATTTGATATGTGCAGTTGTTTGCATAATGTTAGTTATCCCTATTGTGTATTTGTTTGTACTCGTTAAATGCTTAAGCAACGTCAACAAAACTATAAGAACCGGCGCTGTATATACAGGCGGAATGACATTTGTTGCAGTGTGCAATTATATAGCGGGAATAGCCACAATACTTTCGGGATTGGGTTCACTTTTAACAGGTTCGGTTACAGAATCGCTATATGGCAATTACGCCGATGTTTTGAGCGAGTTAGACCCCTCATTAACACAGAGCCTTTTCAGTTTGGGTGGCAGCACACCGCTTGTGGTACTGGCGTCACTGTGTACAGGCGTTGGTTTAATTTTGTTTGCACATGTTATATTTAAGTACAAAAAGGCTGTTAGCTTTACAAATTGGCGTTAAATTAAAAAATGGGCGGTGTATAGGGCTTATTATTTAAAGGCCCATAGCACCGCCTTTTGATGTTATTATGAAATTTTTTTAAGCGCAGAAAAAAATTGTCGCAATTTATAAGCAATGTATATAAAATGCGTTGCTTTTTGTTGTGCATTTTGTTATAATGTCTACTGAGTTTACAAAAGCAAGTCATTTGCAATTACAAGAATGGAGTTTTTATGGAGCAGAACAGTATAAGAAATATTGCTATTATAGCACACGTTGACCACGGAAAAACAACTTTGGTTGACCAAATGCTAAAGCAAAGCGGTGCATTTAGAGAAAATCAAAACGTGGCTGAGAGGATAATGGACTCAGGCGATATTGAGCGTGAGCGCGGTATAACAATACTTGCTAAAAACGCATGTACATTTTATAAAGATGTTAAAATTAATATAGTGGACACACCCGGCCATGCCGATTTTGGCGGTGAGGTTGAGCGTGTTTTAAAAATGGTAAATGGCGTGTTGCTACTTGTAGACGCGGCAGAGGGCTGTATGCCACAAACTCGCTTTGTACTGCAAAAGGCATTGCAACAAAACCTAAGCCTTGTTATAGCAGTTAACAAAATAGACAGGCCCGACGCAAGGGTTAAAGAAGTAATTGACGAAGTTTTGTTATTGCTTATGGATTTGGGCGCAACAGACAGCCAGCTTGACAGCCCTATGATTTTTTGTAGCGGACGTGCGGGCACGGCCAGCTATAGCCCCGATGTAGAGGGTGAGGATTTCATCCCACTTTTTGAGACTATTTTAGAGTATGTAAAACCGCCCGAAGGCGATGTAAATGAGAACTTTACAATGCTTTGCTCTAGCGTAGACTATAACGAATTTGTTGGCAGGATAGGCATAGGCAGGATAGAAAACGGCACATTAAAAGTTGGACAAGACGTTACAGTGTGCGACTTTTTTGACGATACCTTAAACAAAAAAGGCAGAATCACAGCACTTTACAGCTTTGAGGCAAACGGCAGAACACCTATACAAGAGGCATCGGCCGGCGACATAGTTGCATTTAGCGGCCTTGCGGATATTAATATAGGCAACACACTTTGTGACCCTGCAAATGTATTGCCGCTAGACTTTGTTAAGATAAACGAGCCCACCGTTGAGATGACATTTGCCGTAAACGACAGCCCATTTGCAGGCAAAGAGGGCAAGTTTGTAACAAGCCGCCAGATTGGCGACAGACTGCAAAGAGAGCTATTGAAAGACGTTGCACTAAGGGTAGAGCGCTCTACCACAAGCGAGAGTTTCCGTGTTATGGGCCGTGGTGAGATGCATCTTTCTATATTAATTGAAAACATGCGCAGAGAGGGCTACGAGCTACAAGTGTCGCCTCCTAGGGTGCTTTTGCACGAGGAGAACGGCCAAACTCTTGAGCCTATGGAGCACGTAGTTATAGACGTACCTGTGGAGTATCAAGGCAGTGTAATGCAAAAGCTTGGCAGCAGAAAAGGCGAGCTTGTGCAAATGGCACCTCTTGGTACATCACGCATGAGGGTTGAGTTTAGAATACCTAGTAGGGGTCTTTTTGGCTACCGCAGTGAGTTTTTAACAGACACACATGGAGAGGGCATTTTAAACACTATATTTGACGGTTATGGCCCATGGAAGGGCGAACTTCCGGGCAGAAATTCCGGCAGCCTTGTAAGCTTTGAGGCAGGAGAGGCTGTGGCATACGGCCTATTTAATGCACAGCAAAGGGGCGTAATGATGATTACCCCGGGCGAAAAAGTTTACGCCGGCATGGTTGTTGGCTACAGCCCATCGGGTGATGATATAACAGTAAACGTATGCAAAACGAAGCACCTTACAAACACACGTGCTTCCGGCAGTGACGACGCAATGCGCCTTGTGCCGGTGTCTAAGTTTAGCCTTGAGGAGTCGTTGGAGTTTTTGGCGCCTGATGAATTGCTTGAGGTTACACCTGAGAATATCCGCATCAGAAAACGCATTTTAGACCACGGCCAAAGGGCAAGAGCCGCAAAAAATAAAGAGTAAAATTAAATTTTTATAATTGCAAATACAATAAAATATGGTATAATATTTTATATATTAAAGTTATGGCGCAAAAGACATTGACATAGTCGAGGTTTTTTGCGCCTTTATTAAAGAAAGGTGCTTTTAACATGAAAAAATTTTTGGGGAATAATTTTTTGTTGTCAAATTCCGTTTCGAAAAAACTTTACCATGATTTTGCAAAAGACATGCCTTTTATAGACTACCATTGCCATATTGACCCAAGAGAGATAGCCGAGGATAAAAAATTTAAAAACATAACAGAGGCGTGGCTGTATGCAGACCACTATAAATGGCGACAAATGCGCTCAAACGGTGTGGAAGAAAAATACATAACAGGCAATGCCAGTGACTATGAAAAATTTGAAAAATATGCCGAGACACTGGAGAAAGCGATAGGCAATCCGCTTTATCACTGGAGCCATATGGAGCTTAAAAAATACTTTGGCTACAAGGGTGTGCTGTGCAAAAAAACGGCTAAAAAAGTATGGGAGCTCTGCAACAATAAGCTTGAGAATATGTCGGTTTTAGACATCATTAAAATGTCCGGAGTTGAGGCCGTAGGAACAACTGATGACCCGATTGACGACTTGAAATACCATAAAATAATTAAGGACGACAAAAAAATTGAGGTTAAAGTTGTGCCGTCTTTTAGGCCCGACAAGGCGATGAATATTGAATTGCCAACCTTTACAAGCTACTTAGAGCAGCTTGCAAAAGTATACGGCAAACCTATAAAAACATTTTTAAGCCTAAAAAAAGCACTTGCCGCGCGCATAGACTTTTTTGATGAGATGGGCTGTAAAGCATCTGACCACGGGCTTGATTATATTATGTATGCGCCGGCAGACAAGGCGCAAATTAACAAAATACTAAAAGATAAGCTTGCAGGCAAAGAGCCAAACGCGCTAGAGACAGAGCAGTTTAAAACTGCATGCATGGTATTTTTGGCCGAGGAGTACGCAAAAAAAGGCTGGGTAATGCAGCTTCATTACGGTTGCAAACGCAATAATAACTCGGGTGCGTTTGAAAAACTTGGCGCAGACACAGGGTTTGACTGCATAAATAATTTTGCGCCATCTGCAAAAATGGCAAACTTTTTAAATGCAGTATGCTCAAAGGGTAGCCTGCCTAAAACAATTATATACTCGCTAAACCCGTCAGACGATGCTGCTATAGGCACAATTATAGGGTGTTTTCAAGAGGGTGGAGACGTGTGCGGCAAAATACAACACGGCAGTGCGTGGTGGTTTAACGACACAAAAGTAGGCATGATTAACCAGATGACCTCGCTTGCAAATTTAGGGCTTCTCGGTAATTTTGTGGGCATGCTAACAGATTCAAGGAGTTTTTTATCTTACACAAGGCACGATTATTTTAGAAGAATATTGTGCGAGCTTATAGGCACATGGGTAAACGAGGGTGAATTTCCCGAAGATTACGACCAGCTCGAAACCATTGTAAAAGGCGTTTCTTACAATAATGCAAAGGCGTACTTTGGCATTTAAGTTTATTAATGCTCGGTGTGTTTTAACAATATATTAAAACATTTATTAACACTTTTTAATTTTGTGCGTATTATATACTATAATAATTAGAAAGTGAGGATGTTGTGATGCAAGTTATTATATGGAAGAGCCCGAAGTATCTGTCCGGTATCCTACGCATGATTTTTAAAGTAAAGTGAATTTAAATAAGGGCTGTTTTTTGCAGAGAAAGCCGTTTTCTCTAAATGCAAAAGACAGCCTTTTTGTTTTGCATAAAACCGCATTTAATTTGCATGTTGTGTAGGATTTATGGTATAATAATTTTAATTATGGGAAAAGGTGTACAATAATTATTTTTAGGAGTGATAGACACAAGTGACATTTAATTCATATATTTTTGTCTTGCTATTTTTGCCGCTGAGTGTTGTCGGTTACTTTTTGCTTAATAAGCTTAAACTTTACAACACTTCAAAGGTTTTTTTAATATGCATGTCGCTGTGGTTTTACGGATATTTTAACTATAGTTATTTGCCAATAATGGTAGTAAGTATACTTTTTAACTGGTTTGTGTCTAGGGCTATATGCAAAATTGAGCAAAGAAATATGGCGAAAAAGCTATTTTTAGCGCTGGGCATTTTGTTTAATTTAGGCCTAATTTTTTACTTTAAGTACTTTGATTTTTTTGTGGAAAATATAAATGCCGCGTTCGGCTCTGATTTTATGTTACGAAATATTATTTTGCCGCTTGGCATAAGCTTTTATACGTTTCAACAGGTGTCTTATATTGTCGACTCTTACAAAGGCCAAACGGCAAATTATAATTTTATAGACTACGCGCTTTTTGTGTCTTTTTTTCCACAACTTGTGGCAGGGCCCATTGCGCTGCACGGTGAGATGATTCCGCAGTTTAAAGACGAGGGCAACAAGCGTGTTATTTATGAAAACTTATCCGAGGGTATTTATGTATTTTCGATAGGTCTCTTTAAAAAAGTAATGATTGCCGATGTTTTCGGGGTGGTTGTAAATTGGGGCTATTCAAATGTACACTCGTTATCCTCGCTGGATGCCATACTTATAATGCTTGCGTATACATTCCAAATATATTTTGATTTTAGCGGCTACAGCGACATGGCGATAGGCATAGGCAAAATGTTTAATATAAACTTGCCTGCTAACTTTAACTCGCCGTACAAGGCTACATCTATTGTGGACTTTTGGGCAAGGTGGCATTTAACACTTACACGATTTTTGCGCAATTATGTGTATTTTCCGCTTGGCGGCAGTAAAAAAGGTGTTAAGCGCACATATATAAATATTTTAATTGTATTTTTGTTAAGCGGGCTTTGGCACGGGGCCACGTGGCTTTTTATCTTGTGGGGTGCGCTGCACGGCATTGCAAATGCCGCTACAAGGCTGTTTAATAAAGGCTGGGCTAAAATGCACAGGGTGCTGCAATGGCTTGCGACTTTTTTGTTTGTCAACTTAACATGGATTATCTTTAGGGCAGAAAGCACAGAGCAAATGCTTGTGATGTTAAAAAAAGTGCTTTTCTTTTCAGATGGGTTTACAATTAGCAAGGATGTAGTGCATAACTTTGAATTGATCGAGTTTTCGTATTTGTGGAGTGTTTTGGTACAAGTTTTCTCAGTGCCTAACATAATTTATGATTTAACTGCGCTTGTATATTTTGTGGGCAGTATATTAATAGTTTTACTGCTTAAAAATATAAACGAGATTAAGTTTGTGCCAAGCGTTAAGAACTCAATAGCTACGTGTGTGTTGCTGGTCTGGTCTATCGTCTCGTTCAGCGGGCTTTCAACATTTTTGTATTTTAATTTTTAGCAAGGGGTGAGTGTGATAAATAGACATAAAAAATGGTGTTTTTTCACGCTGTTTTTAACGCTGGCCCTTCTTGTAATATTTGCCGCAATTACAATTGTGTTAGATCCGCTCTTTCATTACCGCTCCCCATTAGAGCAGCTGCAATACCCAATAAACGATGAGCGATATCATAATTACGGGATAATTAAAAATTTTGAGTACGATGCTTTGATTACAGGTACAAGCATGACACAAAATTTTAAGACGAGCGAGTTCGACGAACTTTTTGAGGCGAATAGCATAAAAGTTCCCTTTCCGGGAGCTACAAATCGTGAACTTGACGATGCGATAAATAAAGCACTTGAGGTTAACGAGGACTGTACAATAGTGCTGCGCAGTATTGATAATTATATGTTTAGTATTCCGGCAGAAGATTTGTCGGAGGGCTTCGACTATCCAGATTATCTTTACGATGAAGTTTTTTGGAATGATACGAATTATTTTTTGAATAAAAGCATAATGTTTGAAAAAACTTTAGGGCTAATCACAAATAATATTATGGGCAACACTGCAACTACTTTTGATGAGTACGGAAACTGGGATGATTATTTTAACTATGGCAAAGACGAGGTGCTGCAAAGGTATGTGCGCAGCGAAAAAGTTAGCACATTCTCGGTAGATGTTAGTGCCGATATAATTATTGCAGCTGAAAATGCAGAGAAAATAGTAAACACCGCAAAGCTTTATCCGGATGTTGAATTTATTGTTTTTTTTCCACCGTATAGTATTATAAATTGGGATTCGCTAAATCAGGCTGGGCTGCTGGAAGCGGAGCTTTATAAAGAGCAAATTGTTATAGAAACGCTTATTAAACAGCCTAACATCAAATTTTACTCTTTTAACAACGCCTTTGATGTGACTACAAATTTAGACAACTACAAAGATACAATACACTACTCGGGCGAAATAAACTCATGGATGCTTGAGGAGATGACAAAGGATACGTATCTTTTGTCACAGGATAATTATATGCAGTATATAGATGAAATTACCGAGTTTTATTCATCTTATGATTACGATGCACTTTTTGAGTAATTTTAGCATAAAAAGTTGGAACAATTTGCAATTTATGGTATAATAAAAAAGATATGGATATGTATAAATTTGTTGCAATAAATTGTTTATTTATATAAATATAACGTTAAAACATATATTTTGGAGGATATTCAAATGGCAGACACTGTATTTACAGGCAAAACACTACTTATTACAGGTGGAACGGGCTCTTTTGGCAACGCTGTGCTAAACCGCTTTTTAAAAACGGACATAGGCCAAATTAGGATTTTTTCACGCGATGAAAAAAAACAAGACGATATGCGCCATGAGTTTCAGATGAAATACCCTGAAATTGCAGGCAAGATTAAGTTTTATATAGGTGATGTGCGCAACATAGACAGCATAAGAACTGCGGTAAGAGGCGTTGACTTTATTTTTCATGCGGCGGCGTTAAAGCAAGTGCCAAGCTGTGAGTTTTTCCCAATGGAGGCAGTGCGCACTAATGTTGAGGGCACAGACAATGTGCTTACAGCTGCCATTGACGCAGGGGTAAAACGTATAGTTTGCCTGTCTACAGACAAAGCAGCTTACCCAATTAATGCAATGGGCATAAGCAAGGCCATGATGGAAAAAGTTATTTGTGCGCGTGCCCGTGAGGTGGATGCGTCTGAAACCACAATTTGCTGCACAAGATACGGCAACGTAATGTGTAGCCGAGGCAGTGTTATTCCGCTGTTTATCGATCAGATACGTGCAGGCAAGCCGCTAACTCTCACAGATCCATCTATGACTAGATTTTTAATGAGCCTTGAAGAGGCAGTTGACCTAGTTCTATTTGCGTTTGAAAATGCAAACCCTGGTGATTTGTTTATACAAAAAGCGCCTGCTTGCACTATTGAGGACCTTGCAAAGGGCGTGCAAAAGCTTTTTGGACAGACGGGCATACAGGTGATAGGCACAAGACACGGAGAAAAACTTTACGAGACATTGATGACAAGGGAAGAGCAGCTTAAATCTTTTGACATGGGCGATTACTTTAGGGTAGCTGCAGATGGAAGAGACTTAAATTACAGCAAATACTTTGTGGACGGACAAGTTGTTACAGAGAGTGAAGAGGCGTACACAAGTCATAATACTAACAGGCTTGATGTCGATGGAGTGGTTAAAAAATTGCTTGAGAACGACTATGTAAAACAGGAGCTTGATAAAAATGATAAATAAATCATCGAGTATTTTAGTGACCGGCGCTATGGGTTTTGTTGGCAAAAATTTAACAGCAAAACTTAAAAATTGCGGTTACACAGATGTTTTAACCTTTGATATAGACACGCCGAAGAGCGAGCTTGACGAATATGCAAAAAAGGCAGAGTTTGTTTTTCATCTTGCAGGCGTAAATAGGCCACAGCACGCGCATGAGTTTTACGAGGGCAACCGTGACCTTACAGGTTACCTTTTAAACTTGCTTGAAGAGAGCGAAAACAAGGCGCCTGTTTTAATTACAAGCAGTACGCAGGCGGCGCTTGACAATGATTATGGCAAGAGCAAACGCGAGGCGGAAGAGCTTTTGCAAGCACACGAAAAAAACACAGGGGCAAAGGCACTTATATACCGTATGCCGGGCGTTTTTGGCAAGTGGAGCAGGCCGGGCTACAACAGCGTTGTGGCAACATTTTGCCATAACATAGCAAACGATAAGCCTATAGAAATACGTGACGAGAGCTATGAGTTTCCACTTGTTTACATTGACGATGTGGTGCAGTGTTTTATTGATGCCATGGAAAATGGCGAGAAAAAACAAGAGGACATGCCCGAGCTATGCCGCCTTGACTGCGAAGTTTACACAGTTAGCCTTGGCGAGCTTGCAGGGCTGATAAGAGGTTTTAAAGAGTCGCGAAGCATACTGAGTGTGCCGGACATGGGCGATGAATTTACAAAAAAACTATATGCGACATATCTCTCGTTCTTGCCTGTCGATGGTTTTTCTTATCAGTTGAAAATGAACTGCGACGACAGGGGAAGTTTTACAGAATTTTTGCGCTCAAAAGAGAATGGACAAGTCTCTGTAAATATATCAAAGCCGGGCATAGTAAAGGGCAACCACTGGCACGACAGCAAAAACGAGAAGTTTCTTGTTGTAAAGGGCAGCGGCGTAATACGCTTTAGAAAAATAGGCGAAAAGCAAATAATAGAGTATTTCGTAAGCGATAAAAAGCTTGAAGTTGTTGATATACCGACAGGTTATACGCATAATATTGAAAACATAGGCGACGGCGATATGGTTACTGTTATGTGGGCAAATGAGATGTTTAACCCCGAAAAACCCGACACCTACTTTGAGCAAGTATAAGGCACAACAACAAAAAAACAAACATATGTTTATGGGGGTAAAGAACTTTGCATAAGATGAAAGTTATGACAATAGTTGGCACAAGGCCGGAGATAATACGGTTGTCCGAGGTTATTAAATGCTGCGACAAATATTTTGACCATGTGCTTGTGCACACAGGACAAAATTACGATTACACACTAAACGGTATATTTTTTGAGGATTTAGGCCTGCGTGCGCCCGATGAATACCTTGAGAGTGTGGGCACAAACTTGGGCGAGACGATGGGCAATATAATTGCAAAAAGTTACGAGATAATGCAAAAAATAAAGCCGGAGGCCGTACTGCTTTTGGGCGATACAAACAGTGCGCTGTCTGCAATAAGTGCAAAAAGGCTAAAGATACCCATTTTCCATATGGAGGCCGGCAACAGGTGCTGGGACTGGAACGTAAGCGAGATGATTAACCGCAAAATAGTAGACCACATAAGTGACATTAACTTGCCATATACCGAGCATAGCAGGCGCTATTTGTTAAGCGAGGGCATAGATGGCAAGACTATATTTGTGACGGGCAGCCCAATGAGGGAAGTGCTTGCGGCGCACGAAGCGCAAATAGAGGCCAGCGACGTGCTTGACAGGCTTAATTTAAAAGAGCGCAAGTATATACTTTTAAGCGCACACAGGGAAGAAAACATAGATAACGAAGAGAACTTTATGAGCCTGATGCAGGCGGTAAACCGCATAGCAGAAAATTACAACATGCCTGTTATATACTCTTGCCACCCACGCAGCAAAAAGCACATAGAAATGCGTGGCTTTATCTTCCACCCACTTGTGCAATCTCTAAATCCGTTTGGCTTTTTAGATTACAATAAATTACAAAAAAATGCATATTGTGTGCTTAGCGACAGCGGTACTTTAAGCGAGGAGAGCGCAATGCTAAACTTCCCGGCGGTGCTTATAAGGACTTCTACCGAGCGCCCGGAAGTGCTCGACAAGGGCAGTGTTGTAATCGGCGGCATCTGCGGCGACGATGTAGAGCAATCTATGAACTTAGCTGTGTCTATGTACGACGCAAGCGAGCCCTACGTTATGGCAGAGGACTATGCCGACGAGAATGTGTCGGTAAAAATAGTGAAAATAATACAGAGCTACGCAAAAATAGTAAACGAGACAGTGTGGCTTAAGCGCTAATAAAAATAGCACAAATAAAAAAGTGCTGTAATTTACATTACAAAGCGGGGTTTTACGTATTAAAAACGTGCAAAAAAAACAAAGGCGCATACTTGTAGTAAGCCAGCACTATTGGCCGGAAAACTTCCGCATTACCGATATCTGTGCAGGCTTTAAAGAGCGTGGCATTGACGTGCAAGTGCTGTGCGGCCTGCCAAACTACCCAAAGGGAGAATGGTTTGACGGCTATAATTATTTTGGGCCGAGGAGCGAGGAGCACGAGGGCATAAAAATTACAAGATGCGGAGAAATACGCCGTAAGGGCAATACTAATTTACGCATTTTTTTAAATTATGTGTCGTTTCCTTTTTTTGCACTTTTTAATTTGCCAAGGCTTATTGGCAAAAAGTTTGATGCGGTGCTGTGCTACAACACAAGCCCTGTAATCATGGCTTTTCCTGCCATAGTTTACGCAAAAATTAACAAAGTACCGCTCACAACGTATGTGCTTGATTTATGGCCTGAAAATTTGTATAGTACACTCGACATCCAAAATAAATTTTTGCGCAAAGTTGCAAAGAGTGTATCACACTACCATTACAGGTGCAGCAATAAATTGATAGGCCTCTCGCAAGAGGCAAAAGAGATACTGCAAAAAATAGCGCCGAGGGCAAAGTGCTGTGAAATACCACAGCACTGCGAGGATTTATATTTTGAAAAGCGGCGTGATGACGTGCTGGTTAATAGGTTTAAATCACGCTTTACCGTAGTATTTACAGGCAACATAAGCCCGGCACAAAACTTAAACTTGCTTTTGCTTTGTGCAGCTAGGCTAAAAGAGCAAAATAAAAACAACATTCACTTTGTAATAGTGGGTGATGGCATGAGCCGAAAAGAACTTGAGGACGAGATAAAAGCACAAAATCTATGCGATTTTTTCACCTTTGAGGGCATTAAACCCGTTGAGGACATGCCGCTATATTATGACGCGGCAGACGCGATGTTTTTAGCCTACTCAAACACGGCAGGCTTGGACATGACAATACCGGCAAAATTGTCCGGATATCTTGCGTCTGGCAAGCCGGTGCTTGCGGCAGTTGGTGGCGCAGGAGCCAATGCAATTATTCAGTCCGGGGCGGGGCTTGTTAGCTCGTGTGACGACGTTGATAAGCTATACGAAAATTTGCTTTGCCTTGCAGATAAGAGCGGCGAAGAGCTTTTGCAAATGGGTGAGGGCGGCACAAAGTTTTGCAAAAAACATCTAAAAAGAGATGTAATTATTGATAAACTAACAGATTTTATTTTTGATACAAATTGACTTTTTAAAGGAGAACGGCGTGAAAGTACTTGTAATAATACCGTGTTATAATGAGGAAAAAAACCTTGAACGCGTTATAAACAGGCTGGAAAAAGTGGCGCCGGAGGTAGATTACATCATAGTAAATGACTGCTCTACCGACGACAGCGTTGCAGTGTGCGAAAAAAACGGATACAACTATGTGTCACTGCCAATTAACCTTGGCATAGGTGGCGGCGTGCAAAGCGGCTATATTTATGCCGTGCAAAACGGCTACGACATAGCCGTGCAAATGGACGGGGACGGACAGCACAACCCAAAATACTTGCAGGAAGTTATTAAACCCGTGGCAGACGGCACCTATGATATGTGCATAGGCAGTAGGTTCATCACTAAAGAGGGCTTTCAAACAAGCTTTATGCGGCGCTTAGGCATTAATATTTTAAGCCTTTTAATACGCATTTTGTGCGGGGCGCATGTTAAAGACACAACAAGTGGATTTAGGGCGTGCAATAAGGATATGTCTGCATATTTTGCAAAGCATTATGCGCAAGATTACCCCGAGCCCGAGGCAATAATGTCGTCTGTTTTGGGCGGCTGGAAGGTGGGCGAAGTGCCTGTAGTAATGGAAGAGCGCATAGAGGGCGCATCGTCGATAAGCCCACTTAAATCTGTTTACTACATGGTTAAGGTTAGCATTTCGCTATTTGTGTTTAGAATAACACAGGGCAAAAAGGCAAAAAAATAGCAAAACAAGCCGTGCGTTTGTTTATTATTAACGGCAGAATGGAGACTGACAATGGGCATTGACAGCATAGAGTTAACCACCAGGATATTGTTAATACTGGGCTCTGCAATATATCTTTTTATAATATTGTTTTTGCTAAAGCGCAAAAAATTAACAGTTAGATACGCAATTATTTGGCTTTTTTCGGCATTTGTATTTATAGTTTTTGCAATTTTTCCCTACACGGTGTTTGTGCTTAGGGATTTATTTAAAATGGAAATGCCTGTAAATTTAGTTTTTATGCTTGTGTTTTGCTTTGTGCTGCTTTTACTTTTAAGCTTGTCGGGCATAGTAAGCGGATTTTCTGATAAATTCCGTGACCTTGCACAAAAGCAAGCCTTTTTAGAAAAGCGTGTGCGAGAGCTTGAAGAGCAATTAAAGCATACAAAAAAAGATTGATGAGTGCATTTTAAAAAGTGAGTTTTGCGCTTTAAGTCTGCTGTATCGTGTGATTTTTAGCTATCATATTTAAGGGGTTTTGTGTTTTATGGAGTTTATATCGTTTGCATATATGATGTTTGTGCTTATTGCGGCAATATTATATTATGTGCTGCCTAAGGTGACGCGCCCGGTGTGGCTGCTTGCGTGCAGCCTTGTGTTTTATTTATACGATGCTAAAAATGCAGGCTTTATTGTGGTGCTTTTGGGCGTTACACTTGTCACATATGTGTGTGGGCTTTTGCTTGAGGCAATGCGCAATAGCGCAAAGGCAGTGCGCATTGCAACAATGGCCATTACACTTGCAACTTGTTTTGGCACATTAATATATTATAAGTACAGCACGTTTTTGTTTGGTACCACGTTTAGCGTTGCGGTGCCACTCGGCATAAGTTACTTTATATTCTCCTCGACAGGCTACCTTGTAGACGTGTACAGGGGCAAGACCAAGGCGGAGAAAAACCCAATTTACTACGCACTTTTTGTCACGTTTTTTCCCAATATTGTTGCAGGCCCTATAGAGAGGGCAAACAACATGATAAAGCAGTTTAAAAAACCTGTTGCCTTTGATTACTCTACCGTGTCGGGCGGCATATTTAGGATTTTATGGGGCCTATTTAAAAAGATAGTGCTCGCCAATGCACTGCTAGGCATAGTAAATCCCGTTTTTTCAAATATGGAGAGTTACTCCGGCCCTATGCTCATAATTGCGGCTTTGCTGTTTTCTTATCAGCTGTACATGGACTTCTCGGCGCTGTCCGACATTGCAATAGGCACAGGCGCTGTTTTTGGCCTTACCATTATGGAAAACTTTAAGCGCCCACTTGCATCGGCTAGCATTTCAGATTTATGGCGCCGCTGGCACATAAGCCTGTCGTCGTGGTTTAGAGACTACTTATATTTTCCGCTTGGCGGCAGTAAAAAGGGCAGGGTTCGGGCACATATAAACACAATAATAGTTTTTGTTGTAAGCGGCCTATGGCATGGCGCATCAGTTGGGTACATTATATGGGGCGCGCTAAACGGCTTATTTTTGGTGGTTGGCAAAGAGACATTGCCGCTTAGAGAAAAATTGCACAGCCGCAACCCGCTATACGCTTTAAAACCCGTAAAAACTGTTATACAGGCGTGCTTTACATACATATTATTTTCGGCGGCATTTGTATTTTTTTGTGCGGAGCTATACAGCAAAGACGCAGGCTGCTGGCTTGCGGGCATGTACTTTTTTCAAAATATGTTTGCAGATTTTGGCACTCTTTTTGACGGCACAGTGCAAGGCTACCTTGCGGCGCTCGGCTTTGAGGGTGTGAAAATGTGGATAATCATAGGCGGAATTATAATGGTAGAAGGTTTTGAATACCTACACGAGCCAACGAATATATTAATACGAAAAATGCCGTTTTTTCTGCGGCTGCCAATGTATTATGCACTTATACTCGCCATATATTTCTTTGGGGAATTTGGCGTGTCGGGCTTTGTGTATCAGGCATATTAACAAAACCAATAAAAACATGGGGAGCACATGCGTATGAATGTAAAAAAATCATTATTATATGTTGCAAACTGGCTGTTTTCGGGCTTTAGATTTGTAGCAGTGTTTTTAGTCTTGTCAACAATACCGCTTTTTACTTTTTATTATAGCTACGTAATAGATTGCTCTGGCTTTTTTCAGGGCTCGCTAGAGCTTAGGGCTGTGGCAGATATGCTGCTAGACGGAGAAAATTTAGTAGGCTATGAAAAGCTAAACAGTAAAGAGCGTGAAATTATACAAATATTAGTGGACGATATGACGCCGACACCGGACACGATAGCGCTGGGTTCCAGCCGTGTTTTGCAGATGACCGACGACATAGCCAGAAGCGATAATTTTTTTAATTTTGGCATAACAGGCGCAGATGTGGCAGACGTTATGGGCACGTTTTATCTGTTTGATAAAAAGGGAGATTTGCCCGAAAACGTAATAATTGGCCTTGACCCTTGGCTGTTGAGGAACGGAAGCCTTGACCACAGGAGTGACAAGGAGATATATACTGAATTTTTGAACGAAAAATTGGGGTACGACTTGCTCTATCAACAAGAGGAGGACGACGGCTCTTTTGAGGCGCTTTACTCGCCGAATTATTTCCAGGACAACCTTGTTTTTACTAACCGTGACGACACGGGCATAGAGCAGCCACAACCCGTGGATTCCAGTGAGCTCTATAATCAAACTACAGAAGTTAAATGCAGCGACGGCAGCATTATTTACGATGTAAATTTTAGAAACAGAACACTTGAAGAGCAATTGTTAGACGCCCATTTTCAAACCGAAAACTTGCTTTATATGCAAGATTACTCCGAGATGGACACAGACCTATTGGAGCAGTTTGATAAATTTTTTGCATATGCAAAAGAGCGTGGGGTAAACATAACAATACTTCTTTTGCCATACCACCCACACACTTATGAGGGTGTAGTTGCGCTAAATGCGGCAGACCCAACACGATACGGCGGCTTTTTACAGACAGAGCCGGCCATACGCGAGCTTGCTGCAAAGCATGGAATAACTGTAAAAGGCTCCTATAACCCTGCGGCCATTGAGGGCGTGACGGTAGAGGACTTTTACGATGGGTTACACTGCTCCGGAAACGCTATTGACCTTGCACTTTGGGGCTATACAACACCGGACGGCTCTAGTATTCCCACAGAGCCACAAACAGACGAAGCCGACCAAACAACATAAAAATAATACCAGATTGTGAGAATTTAATGTATAAAGAAGAACTGACAGCATGCCCTGTGTGCCTTGCGCCCGTCAAAGAAACCGACAGGAGATGCCCGGACTGCGGCGCCGATTTAAAGGCGGACCGCTCGGCATACGGATATGTCAACAGCGGTGCGGACTTGGAGCAAAAATCGGGATACGAGTACAAAAAAGGTGTGGGCTATAGCAGTACCGACACAAGCGGCAACAACTACACCGTTGGCGGCAATAGCAACAGGGTGCTACCGCCGAGCGGGTTCGAAAAAAACAACTACGGCACTAAGTTAAAGGCTAAAAATACATCAAAGACGGCAACGGTGTTTGTTTTTACTGTACTCATAATAATATTTTTTCTCTCGTCTAATATTTACGAGCTGTTTGACATGTTTAGCGGCGGTTCTAGAACGCCCGAGGAATTTTTTGAAGGCGTGATACAAGGGGATTCAGATTACAGCGATTACGACGTGGTTGTGAGCGCAGAGAGCGATGATTACACGGTTGATGGCAGCTACGCACTGGGACTTACTTTAAATCCGGATATCTCACAGCAACAGGTAGTGGATTATTATAAAACGGTAAATATTATAGAAATCCAAAAGCCGCGTTGGTATACAGAGGGCCTATCTTACACACGTGCGCCCGATGAAGAGGGCGAAAGGATGCACTATTTCTTCTCGGATGATGAAGAGAACATGAAATTGTTTGAGATAGTTACGAAGAATGGTTTTAGCATATACATCAAAAATATTTTGGCCGACACAGAGCAATACAGCTACGTGTACTCAACGCCGAATTATACCGCAATTTCGAATGACGATTACCACATGACAGTAGAACTTGATGATTTTGTGTTGGACTCGAAAAGTGTGGAGCATTACATTGCAACCTATATTGCAACAGACACTTATTATGGTTATACTTTGCAAGACTTAATTGAGTTTGAGAGCGGTGTGACGGGCTATGGCCTTATAAAGCACAGCGATTACGGCCTTGAATATGCTGTTATTTTGGGCGCCGAGCTTGATGGGACTGAAACTTTACAAATATTCAGCATAAACATAGAGATGGGCGCAAATTATGACAACGAAGGCAGAGAAATTTACAGTGTAGACGAAGTTGTAAAGGCGCTACAAAGCCTTATCTATGCAGACGAAAATGTATAATATTATTTTGTATTTGGAGCATAATAAGTAAAAGGTAGGTAGTAATATGAAAGATTTGTTAATAATTGGTGCAGGGCCTGCGGGCTTAAGCGCTGCGGTTTATGCCTACAGGGCAGGACTAGACGTGCAAATTGTCGAGAGTAATTATGTGCCGGGCGGACAAGTTATGACAACTTATGAGGTAGACAACTACCTCGGTATGCAAGGCATGAACGGTTTTGATATGGGCATGAAATTTAAAGAGCATTTAGACGCATTTAATGTGCCTATTGAAAATTTAACAATAAATAAGATTGAAAAGACAGGCGAGGGCT
>CAYJBO010000028.1:8635-9892 GCA_964368295.1 uncultured Bacteroides sp. | reverse complement strand
AAACTATTTTTTCGAAGTGCATTATTGTAGCGACAGGTGCGAGAAACAGGCTGTTAGAGGTAGATGGCGAAGAGGAGTTTAAGGGCAAAGGCGTATCTTACTGCGCAACATGTGACGGCGCTTTTTATAAAGGAAAGGTTGCGGCGGTTGTGGGCGGCAGTTACACCGCTGTAGAGGATGCCATTTATCTTTCTGCCATATGCGAAAAAGTATACCTTGTACACAGGCGCGATAAATTGCGCGCAGGTGCGCTTTTAGAAAAAAGGCTGTTTGCGTGCGAAAATGTAGAGATAAAGTGGAACAGCACGGTGTCCAACATAATGGGCGATGGCGCTGTAAATGGTATTACTCTGAAAGACAAGCTTACGGGCGAGAGTGCGAAGCTGGATGTGGGCGGAGTATTTGTTGCAGTTGGTACAACGCCTATAACAGAGCTTATAAAAGAGCTTGTACAGCTTGATAAAAATGGTTACGCCGTTGCAGGTGAGGACTGCAAAACAACCTGCGAGGGGCTTTTTGTGGCGGGAGACTTGCGCACAAAGCATCTAAGGCAAATTGTAACAGCAGTGGCAGATGGAGCGAATGCGACAACGTCTGCGTGGAACTATATAATGGAAAACAGCTAGTGCAAAAGTATTTTATATATTTTAAGGGCAGATGTTTGTGTAAATTTAAGTTTGCGAGATAAACAAAAAACGAAGGCGTAAAAATAATTATTTACGGGCAAAGCCAACGTACATTTATGGCGTTGGCTTTGCCTAAAATTATATAAAAAAGTTGCCTGTATGGCTTGACTTACACTGTAAATTATGTTATCATGGTAGCACCTCTTTGTGCAGGTTATTTTTTTTGTGCGCATTTTTACCTGCGGCGTGAGGGAGGCCGAAAGACGGTTTTGGCCCGCCTTTGGGCAAAAACCACTAACCACTTTAGTATGGAGGTGCCGAATAAATGAGAGTAAAAATCACATTGGCATGCACTGATTGCAAACAGCGCAACTACAACACAATGAAAAACAAAAAGAACAGCCCGGACAGGCTCGAGATGAAAAAGTATTGCCGTTTTTGTAAAAAGCATACAGCTCATCGTGAGACAAAATAGGAAAGGCGGAAGTTTAAATGGCAGATAAGCAGGAAAAGAAACCCGGATTTTTTAAAAAAGCGGGCATTGCATTTAAGCGCATAGGCAAATTCTTCCGTGACACCTTTGGCGAAATGAAAAAAGTTGTATGGCCGAGCAAAAAACAAATAAGAAACA
>CAYJBO010000028.1:0-8625 GCA_964368295.1 uncultured Bacteroides sp. | reverse complement strand
TAAGAAACAACACTATTGTTGTTTTAATTGTTGTTTTGGCGGCGGCACTTATCATTTTTGCACTGGATTCGCTGTTTGGCTCTGTTTTAGGATTGCTGTTGGAGAGAGTTTAAACTAAACTTTTTAATTAGCATTTACCAAACAGAGAAAGCGAGGGCTAGCTTATGGCAGACGAAAAAGACCTCAAAGCGAGATGGTACGTTGTCCACACTTATTCAGGTTATGAGAATAAAGTTTCTAACGACCTTGAAAAAATGGTGGAAAATCGCCGTTTAAAAGATTTTATTTGCGATGTAAAAGTCCCAACAGAAATGGTTTCGGAAGTAAAAGACGGCAAGGAAATTGAAGTGGAGCGCAAGCTTTTCCCCGGATATGTCCTTGTTAAAATGGTGATGACGGACGACAGCTGGTACATTGTACGAAATACTCGTGGTGTAACAGGGTTTGTTGGTTCATCCTCTAAACCTATACCTCTCTCTGATGCAGAAGTGGCGGCACTGGGCGTTGAAAAACAAACTGTGCAACTGGATTATGCACTTGGGGATAATGTTCAAATAACAGACGGCCCGATGGCCGGATTTATAGGCGTTGTACAGTCCATCAATAAAGACGATAGAACAGTTGATGTGCTTGTATCGATGTTTGGGCGTGAGACGCCCGCACAACTTGGCTTTGCGCAGGTAAAGCCGCTTTAAGCAGTAAAATGGCTCCGTGCCGCTTTATTGCAACTATTACCGTGTCAACACTGCCCGTTTACAGTATTTTGCGGATAGTTATTACGTTTTGGTGCTGTTTTTTGCCAAAACAATATACATTCACGAGTATAAATAACAAAAGTATTATAGCCACATTATAATTGCGCACAATTTGTGGTAAACATGCATATTCGCATTATTTTATTGCACGGCCTCAACAGCAGGTTGTAGCTTGTGTTAAACAGGGTAGATTTGATAGAGTATGCCAGCGGCATGCTCGTGGGAGAGCGTGGCACACGGCCACACTCGCAATTAACCACAATTTTTTGGAGGTGCACATTCATGGCTCAAAAGGTAACGGGGTATATTAAGCTCCAAATTCCCGCCGGCAAAGCTACACCGGCACCGCCTGTCGGCCCGGCTCTTGGTCAGCACGGCGTAAACATTGTTTCTTTTACAAAAGAATTTAATGAGCGTACACAAAAGGACATAGGCTATTTAATACCGGTAGTTATTACCGTTTATGCCGACCGTTCGTTCAGCTTTATCACAAAGACCCCTCCCGCTGCAGTGCTTATTAAAAAAGCGCTTAACATCGAGAGTGGCTCAGGCGTTCCTAACAAGACAAAAGTTGCGTCGATTACAACAGCTCAGCTGGAGGAAATCGCCAAAACTAAGATGCCCGATTTAAATGCATCAGATCTTGACAGTGCAGTTAGAATGATTGCAGGCACATGCCGTAGCATGGGCGTTACAGTTGAAGGCTGATAATCCGTAAACACCCGCCATTAGTGGGAGGAAATTTCCGATTTTACCACAGGAGGATACAAATGAAACAGGGTAAGAAATATGTCGACAGCAAAAAACTTGTTGACAGAACCAAATTATACGACAGTGCAGAGGCCTTAGAGCTTTGCTGCACTACTGCAAAGGCTAAATTTGACGAAACAGTTGAATTACACGTACGTCTTGGTGTAGATAGCCGCCATGCAGACCAACAAGTGCGCGGTGCAGTTGTACTGCCACACGGCACAGGTAAAGACGTAAGAGTTATAGCAATTGCTAAAGGCGACGCTGCAAAAGCTGCAGAAGAAGCCGGCGCAATGATGGTTGGCGATGCTGACCTAGTTGCAAAAATCCAAAACGAAGGCTTTACAGATTTTGATGTACTTGTTACAACACCTGACATGATGAGCCTTGTAGGACGCCTAGGTAAGGTGCTTGGCCCTCGTGGTCTTATGCCTAACCCTAAGGCCGGTACAGTTACACCTGACGTTGGCCGTGCTGTTGCAGAGGCTAAAGCAGGTAAAATTGAGTACCGTCTAGACAAAGCTAACATCATTCATGTTCCTGTAGGCAAGGCATCTTTTGGTGCACAAAAACTAGAGGAAAACTTGAAAGTTGTTATGGAAGCAATTGTTAAAGCTAAACCAAGTGCAGCTAAAGGCCAATACATTAAAAGCGTTGCAGTGGCATCTACAATGGGCCCGGGCGTTAAAATTAATGGCGCAAAATTTGGCGTTTAAGCTTAATTTGCACAAAGTTTTATAGTGCGCTTTGCCACATGTGCAAAATACACTTATAAAAGCTTGACATAGCACACATAGTGTGTTAAAATTTAAAAGCTGTTTTAAAGACAGCAGGAGCATTATGCATAAAGGGCTTTTGGCCTTCCTGCCGAGAAACGGGTGAACTTACACTTTTATTGTAAAGTAATTTGTAATTTTACGCCTCTTTCTCTAAGGAGAAAGAGGCTTTTTTATGCTTAAGTTTACATTTTAATTGTTGAAACGAGGTGAAAATATTGCCAAGTGAGAAAATTTTAAGCGCAAAGCAGGCTCAAGTAGCAGCTTTAAGTGAAAAATTGAAAAATTCTGTCGCAGGTGTTTTAGTTGATTATAAAGGCATAACAGTTGATAAAGATACAAAACTTCGTGCTGAGTTGCGTGGAGCGGGTATTGAGTACTTTGTTGTTAAAAACACAATGTTGCGTCTTGCTGTTAAAGGCACAGAGCTTGAGGGCATGACTGATCAAATGGTTGGCTCGTCCGCTCTTGCTATTTCAACAGATGACCAAATTGCTGCAGCTAGAATTTTAAACAAATTTGCTGAGGGTTCAAAAGGTGCATTTACAATTAAAACCGGCTACATGGACGGTAAGGTTATGAATGCACAAGAAGTGTGCGCAATTGCAAACTTGCCAAGCAAAGAGGGTCTACTTTCTATGCTTCTCTCAGCACTTCAAGGCAACCTTCGCGGTCTTGCAGTCAGCCTAAAAGCTGTTGCAGACAAAAAAGAAGAAGAGGCAGCTTAATTTTTATTCGCATTTTAAAAAGACAAGCCGTGTAAGCGCGTAATGTAGCGCATGGCAAAAAACAAAATTAAATTTAACGGAGGATTACTATAATGGCAGATATAAAAGCAATGATAGAAGAAGTAAAATCTATGACTGTCCTTGAGCTTAACGATTTAGTTAAAGCAATCGAGGAGGAGTTCGGTGTTACAGCAGCAGCTCCTGTTGCAACAGTAGCAGTTACAGCTACAGCAGAGGAGAAAACAGAGTTTGACGTTGTTCTTGCTGATGTTGGCGCAAACAAAATGGCTGTTATCAAAGCAGTTAAAGAGGCTACAGGCCTTGGTCTTAAAGAGGCAAAAGAGCTTGTTGACAATGCTCCTAAAACTCTTAAAGAAGCAGCAGCTAAAGCTGACGCTGAAGAGATCAAAAAGAAAGTTGAAGAAGCTGGCGCAAAAATCGAGCTTAAATAATTTATCTTTAAATAAAAACACGCCGTGCATTTATGCAAGGCGTGTTTTTTTTGGCTAGCAAAAGGCGTTTAGAAAGGTTATAATAGTTGTATTAGTTATAAAGCCGGCTAAATATTTTGTTTATAGGCGTTGCCCCACTCGGCCAAAGAGCATAAAACAGGCTGTAAGCTTTTGCCCAAATCAGTAAGCGAGTACTCAACCTTAGGCGGTACTTGTGCATACACTTTTCTTGTGAGTAATTTGCTTGCCTCCATGTCGCGCAGCTTGTCCGTAAGTACTTTTTGCGACACGCCCGTTATGGATTTGCGAAGCTCGCCGAATCTTTTTGTGCTGTCCATCAAATCTCTAATAATAAGTATTTTCCATTTGTCGCCTATCATTAAAAGCGATGTCTCAACAGGGCAAGCGGGTAATGTTTCGCGCATAATTATGTCTCCTTTATGTAATTGCAACAAAGTTACTTTTTGTAAGTGAGTTACAATATAGTGGTTACTTTACAACCGTTGTGTAATGCTATATTATAATACTGTACTAGAAATGTCAACACCTAATATTGCATGTTGCTATATATTAACATGCGCGAAAGGACTTGCTTTTATGACTATAGAGCAGATTTATAAAAAATTTGACGGCATTGGATGTCTTAGTTTTACTACGGTTAATAGCGAAAATGAGCCCGTGAGTAGGATTGCGCACTTGAGGGCGTACGACGATGATGGCATATATTTTATGACAATGTTTACTAAAGATTTTTACAGTCAACTAAAGATAGGCGGTAAATTGTCGGTATGTGGGCTGTGCGCCGACACGAGCATTAAGCACGACGATGAGGGCATGCCTGTGTTTGAGGGCGGCTATGCAATAAGGCTGACGGGCGATGTAAAAGAAGTGACAATAGAGCAAATAAAAGCGAAAAACAACGCTATGTTTGACATGTGCATAAAGGACTATGAAAAATACAATGCGATGGTTGTGTTTTGCATAACAAAGGCGTATGGAGATATATTCGATTACGACTTTGAAAAAGTTAGCCGTGAGAATAAATTGCAGAGGACGTATTTTGCATATAACGGCGCATGTCCAAAGATAAAAGGCCTAATTATTGACGAAGACAAGTGCATATCTTGTGGCGTATGTAAAAGCAAATGTTCTTTTTTAGCAATCTGCGAAAAAGACAACGTTTACTCTATAGACGAAAACCGCTGTGACGAGTGCGGCGACTGCTACATTAATTGTCCCGTTAAAGCTATTTCTTACAGGGGTGAGTAATTTGCAAGACTATCTTAAATTTTTACAGGAAGAAATCCACTCTGTCGTGATGGCCACAACTGACGAAAATGACAACCCTGTCACTTGCGTAATTGATATGATGTTAGCTAGTGCAGACGGGCTGTATTTTTTAACGGCAAAGGGCAAATCTTTTTATAACAGGCTAAAACGCAACAATAATATGTCGCTAAGCGGCTTTAAGGGCGACAGCACAATGACGTCTAAATCTGTTACGGTGCGCGGCAAGGTAGAAGAAGTAGGCAGTAGTTTGCTGTGCGAGATATTTGAAAAAAATAGCTACATGTGCGATATTTACCCAACGCAAGAGAGCAGAAAAGCGTTGACGGTGTTTAAAATATTTGAGGGCACAGGTGAATTTTTTGATTTATCTGTGCGCCCTATTTTTAGGCAGAGCTTTACTTTTGGCGCAGCAAAGCACAAAAAGAGCGGATATTATATAGATGATAGCTGTATTTTGTGCGAAAAATGTACAGTGGTATGCCCACAACAGTGCATTGAGCTTGTCGATGATAAGATGGCTATAAATCAAAGTGGGTGCTTGCATTGCGGCATGTGCAAAGAGGTTTGCAGTGTTGCGGCAGTTAAAAATTATTGATGTTGAAAGGTAGAAACATGACGCAGTTTGAGAGAATAAAAAAATTAGTTAGTATACTTTTAGACGAAATGCCGTACTATAAAGGGCAGACAGGACAGTTTGCCGAGACAGAACAGCAGCAGCGAGACCTGCTGCGCGCTTTGATGAACGTGCGTGAGCCGGCGCCGATTAGCGCAGAATTTATAAAATTGCAAGATGAGTTTTTGCAGGGCGAAGCACGGGGAAAAGGAATAGTGAATCTTGGAGATTTAAAGCCAATAAAAGATGATGATAGGATATATATTTGGCAGGGTGACATAACAAGGCTGGCCGTTGATGCAATAGTTAATGCGGCTAATAGCGCACTTTTGGGCTGCTTTATTCCGTGCCATGCTTGCATAGACAATGCGATACACTCTGCGGCGGGTTTGCAGTTGCGGCAGGAGTGCAATACGGTTATGACGATACAAAGAGTGCCGGAAAAAACAGGCACTGCAAAAATTACGCTGGGATACAACTTGCCGAGCGAGTACGTTATACATACCGTGGGCCCAATAATAGAGGGTGAGCTTAAAGATGAGGACTGCGAATTGCTCTCATCGTGCTACAAATCTTGCATGAACATTGCAAAAAACAACAAGTTAAAAAGCATTGCGTTTTGCTGCGTCTCAACAGGCGAGTTCCATTTTCCAAATGAAGAAGCCGCAAAAATTGCAATTAAAACAGTGCGTGACATGTTGGCACAGACAAATAGTGATATAAAGGTGATTTTTAATGTTTTCAAACAGAGAGACCTCGAAATTTACAAAAAATTGCTCGGAGAATAATAATTATTTAGATTTTTTGCAATCGGCAGATGCTGTTGTCATAGGCGCCGGCGCCGGTCTGTCTGCGTCTGCGGGGCTTACGTATAGCGGCGAGAGATTTACCAAGAATTTTGCCGATTTTATTGAGCGCTACGGCCTTACAGACATGTATTCATCGGCCTTTTACCCGTTTAAAACGCAAAATGAGCTGTGGGCATATTGGAGCCGCCACATATTTTTAAATAGATACAACGACGAGGGCGCAGAGGTGTATAAAAACCTTTTGCAACACGTAGAGGGCAAAAATTACTTCGTAATAACAACAAATGCCGACCACATGTTTAGGCGCAGTGGCTTTGAGAAAAAGCGCATTTTTTACACTCAGGGAAATTATGGCCTTTGGCAGTGCTCAACACCGTGCCATAAAAAAAATTACGACAACAAAGACGCTGTGCTTGAAATGGTAAGACAGCAGAGTGACATGAGGGTGCCGAGCGAGCTTGTGCCGCTGTGCCCTTTGTGCAACAAGCCCATGACGATGAACTTGCGGCGTGACAACACCTTTGTAGAGGATGAGGGTTGGCACACGGCAATGGGCGAGTACGAGAATTTTATCAGGGCAAATAGCGGCAAAAAGGTGCTGTTTTTAGAGCTTGGCATAGGCGCTAACACGCCGTCTATAATAAAGTACCCATTTTGGCAAATGGTATATGCAAATAAAAATTCTATGTACGCCTGTGTCAATAAAGGCGAGGCGTATTGCCCAAAGGAGATAGAAGATAGGGCGATTTGCATAGATGGTGATATAGGCGAGTGGCTTTTAAATATTAAGCACTGCAAAGAGTAAATATTTGGCACAGTAATATTTTAGCGGTAAAACACGGCTTTTTAAGTGCCGCGTTTTGCTGCTTTTTGCAGTATAAATGTGTTTTTGCACAACAATGTAAACTTTAAAATAATTATTTTGCAAATATATGTAAAATAAAGGTTAAAACGCCCTTGGATGCTTGACATTACAGCCCAAAAGGTGTAAAATAGACATGTTGCGCCGTAGCGTAATTTTGCGTTGCAAAATTATAGCGCAAAGCGCAGTTGATAAATAGGTTAAACCTATTGCTTTAATTAAAAAGAAAGGAGAAAAAAATGCCAACATTTAACCAACTTGTTCGCAAAGGTCGCGAAGTCTTGGTAAAAAAATCTACAGCACCTGCATTGCAAAAAGGCTACAACTCAAAGAAAAAAGCATACACAGATAAGTCGGCGCCACAAAAGCGCGGTGTTTGCACAGCTGTTCGTACCATGACACCTAAAAAACCTAACTCTGCACTTCGTAAAGTTGCCCGTGTTCGTCTTTCAAATGGTATCGAGGTTACATCGTATATCCCAGGTATCGGCCACAACTTGCAAGAGCATAGCGTTGTTTTGATTCGCGGCGGCCGTGTAAAAGATTTGCCGGGTGTACGTTATCACATTATCCGTGGTACACTTGATACACAAGGAGTTGCAAATCGTGGCCAAGCCCGTTCCAAATACGGTGCAAAGCGTCCCAAGGCCGGTAAGTAAGTAAAAAAAGGCAACCGTTAATTATTTAAATTAAAAGCTCGCCCATATAGAGGCTTTATATAGATAAACCTCTTATAGGCAGTACGGGAGTTTTTGTTACTTTCGAGTACCGATGATATCATTATTATGAAGGAGGGAAGAAAGATGCCCAGAAGAGCTAAAATTGCAAACCGTCACGTATTAGCACATCCGCTCTACAATTCAAAGATGGTAACTCGTCTTATAAACAGCATTATGTACGACGGTAAAAAAGGTGTTGCGCAAAAAATTGTTTACGATGCTTTTGATATCGTAAAAGAGAAAACAGGTAATGACCCACTAGAGAGCTTTGAGAAAGCACTTGGAAACATTATGCCTGTACTAGAGGTTAAAGCTCGCCGTGTAGGTGGCTCAACATATCAGGTTCCAATGGAAGTTCGCCCTGATCGTCGCGAGACACTAGGCTTGCGTTGGCTAACATCATACTCTCGCAACCGCAACGAGCGCACAATGCGCGAGCGTTTGGCAGGCGAGATAATGGATGCTTGCAACGGCAACGGTAATGCATGCAAAAAACGTGAAGACACTCACAAAATGGCAGAGGCAAACAAAGCATTTGCACATTTCAGATACTAATTTGTGTCTAATATTCTTTAGGAGGATACTATGCCAAGAGACGTTTCTTTGGAAATGACCAGAAACATCGGCATTATGGCTCATATCGACGCCGGTAAAACTACAACCAGTGAGCGTATTCTGTATTATACAGTTATTACGCATAAAATTGGTGAGGTTCATGACGGCGCCGCCACAATGGACTGGATGGAGCAAGAGCAAGAACGTGGTATCACTATCACATCTGCCGCTACAACATGTTACTGGAGCCATTCCGATTTACAACAAGACGCGGCTAAAGCCGCAAAAGCAAGACATAGGATCAACATCATCGCCA
>CAYJBO010000027.1:14495-30205 GCA_964368295.1 uncultured Bacteroides sp. | reverse complement strand
CTGCAAGCACTAAAAATCCTATCATAGAAACAACGCTTATAACTTGCCCTGTAATAAATAAAGCTAGCAGTCCGCCCGTAAATGCGAGTAATATTGTAAACATAACTATAAACGGGCTCATCAAGCTTTGGAACTGTGCAACCATAATTAAATAAATAAATATTATTGCAAGAAGTATCATAAGCGCAAGGTCTTCCAGTGCAGAAGTAATGCTTTCGTTCTCGCCTGCAATGCGCATTTCGATGTTATTCGGCGGAGTGTAATCGTCGAGAAGTGCCTCTATGTCTCTGCTTAAAAGGCCGACATTATATCCCTCGTCCACTGCCGCAGTTACACTTATAACACGTGCGCCGCTATCCCTTGAAATTGTATTTAGCGCAGGTGCGTAGCTGACCGTTGAAATATCGCTTAGCTTTACAGTGCTCTGTTCGCCGGAGGGGGAGGTGAGCTCAAAAGTGTAGTCCATTAAGTTGTCTCGGGTTATTTTGCTGTCAGAAGATGGGATAATCATAACAGGGTACGCTGTGCTATCCAAAGTAAGCGTGGTAGAGGTGCTCTCGGCAGTTAGTGCCGAGGAGAGCTCTTGATATATCTGTGCGATGGTAAGCCCTTCGGCCATGGCTTTATTTTTATTTATTGTAATGCGGGTCTCGTCATTGCCGCTTACATTTGGCTGCGATATTTCAATAAGGCCTGGCACGGTTGACAAGATATCGCGCACGTCTTGCGCTGCAATTTGCAAGTAGTCTAAGTCCTGCCCGGAGAGCACAATTTCAACACCGCTGCCGCCCAGTGCAGACACGTCCATGTTGCTCTCTTGCACGCTAATCTCAACGCCGAGCTCCTCGGCCACAATTTCAATGTCGCTACTTATTTGAGCATTTGAAACAGATGTGCCTTGCTCTAATAATATATTGAGTGTAATGCCGCCACCGCCTGCAAAACTGGCTATTCCACCACTGCCATGCATTGCGCCAACTGTGTCTATACCCTCAATTTCGCCAACTTTAGCAGCCGCGCTTTCAGTTAGGCTGCGGGTTTGCTCCTCGGTGTAGTTGTTGGGTATTGTTATGCTTGCCGACATTTGTGATGACTGCATAGATGGGACAAATGCAGTGCCCATATTTAAGGCTAAAAACACGCTTAGTATCAATAGAGACGATGCAAATATAAGCACTACAGCCTTGTGGTTTAATGTCCACTTAAGAGATTTTGTATAGCCGTTTATCATCGCATCAAACCATTTAAAGTTTTTCTTGCTTGCGTTAGTTTTCATAAGTGTTGCGCCAAGTGTTGGCACTAATGTAAGCGCTACAAACAAGCTTGCAAGCAAGGAGTAAGCTATTGTTAGGCCCATGTCCTCAAACAGAGAGCGAGTAATGCCCTGCGTAAAAACAATGGGTAAAAATACGCAAACGGTTGTAAGCGTAGAGGCAAAAATAGCACCCGATACTTGTGTTGCGCCATAGATTGCGGCACGCACCGGTTGCACCCCTTGCACACGCAGGCGGTAAATATTTTCAATAACAACAATGCTGTTATCCACAAGCATGCCAACGCCTAGCGCAAGGCCAGAGAGCGATATAATATTTAAAGAAACATTTGAAAAGTACATGGCGGTAATGGCGCACAAAAGGCTAAACGGTATGCTTATACCTATAATTAAAGTAGGGCGCCAGTCTTTTAAAAATATAACAAGTACTATAATTGCAAGCAAACCACCGTAGATAAGGTTGCTTAAAACGCTGTTTATAATTATTTCAATATAATCGCCTTGATCCATCAAGTTAGTGATGTGCAGACCCTCAAACTCGCCTTCGAGCTCGTTGATCTCGGCGTTTATAAGGGCGGATACCTCAGATGTAGAGGCCGTGCTTTGCTTTTGAACACTTAAAATTATGCCGTCGTTGCCGTTTATAATGGCATAACCGTTTTCGCTGTTTTCAATTACGGTAATAGTCGCAACATCTTTTAAAAGCACATCGCCGACACCGTCGATATCAAAATTGAATAAAAGTGTGTTCTCAAGTTCGCTAACGCTTTCGTATTCATCGCCAACTTTTACAAGGTACTGCGCACCGCTTTCATCGATATAACCGGCAGGCAATGAGAAGTTTTGTGCCATTAAAATGCCCTCAATGGTGTCGGTTGTAATTACGCCGCTGATGTCGGCCTGTTTTAATGCGTCATCACGTTGCTCTTCAAAATCATCAATACCTTTTTCAATTTCGTCAAGGGCAGACTCCAGCTGTGCCCTTGCGCTATCTATGCCGGCCTGCCCCGTTGCAAAGCCTGTTGTGGCCTGTATTTTTCCGGCCTCAAGTTCAGCGTAATACGTCTTTATCTCTTCAAGCCCTTTTTCAAGCTCGGGTTTCATTGCAGTAATTGTCATAAGGCGTGTGTTTATGTTGTTAAGCTCTGCCTCTATCTGTGGCAAGCGCTCGCCTGCAGAGCTTAGACTCTGTATGTCGTCATAAGTCATGCCTGTAATTAATGCAGGGTTAAAACCGGCCGGTAAAGTTGCCGCAAAAACGGGGTCGCTCAATGCGAGTGTAAACGCAGCAGAAAAAGCTTGCATGTATAATTCGTAATGCTCTTTAGTAAGGGCAGAAAGTGATGCCGTGTCTGCGGGGAGGGGAGGAGGTGCAAGCTCGGGTAGCGCCGGGTTAGTCGTGGCCCGGTATGTCATGTAGGCTGTATATGCGGTTAAGTCATAACTTGTGTAGGCTGTACCGCCGCCCAATGCCGCATTGATTGAAGCCAGATAAGACGCCTCTATGCTCGGGTTAAGCGCTGTTAAAAGTATGTCTATAATTGCAGTAGAACTGCTCAACTGAGTTATAATTTGTTTTTCTTGCTCAAAGGCAATTTTGTCCGCTTGTAGGGTAGACTCCTCGCTTAGCAGTGCGGCAAGTTGGGCGGCCGCTATGTCAATTTCCGCACTGGCAACACTCAGCTCGTCTGTGACATCGGTGCTCTGTGTGTTAAGCTCGGCCTCACCGCTGTCAAGGTCTAAAAGTGCGCTCTCAAGCTCGGCCTTTGCCTCTGCAAGCTCGGCACCGGCCTCTGCAAGCTCTGCATCAACAGAAGACAATACCCTTTGATTGATGTCCTCTATTCGTGCATTATCAAGCTCAACGTCTATTTGGGTGTTTACAACGCCTGTCGCGCTAGCGCTTGCCACGCCTTCAATGCGCTCAATCCTAGGTATAATATCGTTTTCCACAAAGTCAGAAATCTCTTGTAAGTCCATGTTATCTCGGTCTATGCTTATCTCCATTATCGGCAGCATATCGGGGCTCATGCGCAGCAAAGCAGGGGTGCTAATAATATCATCAAAACCGCCGCTCACTATGTCAAGGTTGCCGCTAAGCTCTATCATTGCGGCATCCATATTAGTGCCCTCTTCAAATTCAAGCATTACAATGCTCATGTTTTCTTGCGAGGTGCTGGTGACGTTTTTTATGCCACTTGTTGTGCCGACAGCCGCCTCTATTGGTCTAGTGACAGACGACTCAACTTTTTCAGGGTCGGCGCCGGGGTACGTTGTCATAACTATTATATATGGCAACTCTATCTCAGGGAAAAGGTCGGTTGTCATGCCTGTAAAAGACACAACACCGAGAACTAATACAAGCACCACACTAACGAGCACTGTATATGGTTTTTTTACACTAAAACGTGAAAGCAAATTGAACCTCCGTCTATTATGCCGACTTTGTAAAAGCACGGCAATGACTATATAATTTTATTAATACATATTTTAAGCTGTACGAGTAAAATTATACCATAAGTTAGCATTATCTACAAACTTGAAATGTGAATAATCTGTTAATCTTACAAAAGATAAACCGCCACAGTTAAAGCGTAGTTACATTAACAGCGGCGGTTATTTGTTTGGTTTATCGGCAGTTTTAATTGTTTGAATAAAATTAAATTACTCAACAGTTACTGATTTTGCAAGGTTCCGTGGCTTATCTACATCGCACCCTTTTAGGCAAGCGGTGTGATACGCAAGAAGCTGTAGTGGGATAATGGCATGTAATGTGCCAAATATATGGTGTGTACAATCTACCTCTATAATGTTGTCGTAAGAGTCGCTTGGGATGTGAATACCCTTTAAAGAGATAGCAGTTATTTTGCCCTCACGCGCTTTAATTTCTTTCATGTTACTTACTGTTTTAGGCACAAGGCGCTCGTCTGTAACAAGGGAGATAATTGGTGTATCCTTTGTTATTAAAGATATAGTGCCGTGCTTTAATTCGCCTGCGGCGTATGCCTCACAGTGTATGTAAGATATTTCTTTTAGTTTTAACGCGCCCTCTAAAGATAAAACACAGTCTCTGCCACGGCCGATATAAAACATGCTGTTTGCCTTTAAAAATGATTCGGCAGTTTTTTTGCATGTATCATTTAGTGCAAATGTATTTTTTAGCTCTTGTACCGTTTCCACAAGCTTTACCGCAAGGTCTCTTGCCTCGCTTATGCTTAAAGCGTTGCGCACAGACGCTGTTTTAATTGCCAAAAGATAAAATATTGCAACTTGGACAGAAAAAGCTTTTGTGCTTGCAACGGCAATTTCGGGCCCGGCATGTGTCATAACAACATAGTCGGCCTCTAGCGCAATGGCAGAGCCTGCCACGTTTACTATTGCAAGGGTTTTTATGTTGTGCTCTTTTGCAAGGCGCAAAGCCGCTAGCGTGTCGGCTGTTTCGCCGGATTGAGACACAAGAATAACAAGGTCGGACTCGTGCAAGACAGGCGGGCTGTACCTAAACTCAGACGCGACAAGGGGAGTGCAGTTGACGTTTGCAAGGCTCCTAATAATTTGTGCACCAAGAGATCCGGCGTAATACGCAGTGCCGCAAGCAACTATGTGCACTTGATTAAACTGACTAAAAAACTTGTCATCAATCCCGTCACCCATAAAGGAAATATCATTTTCAGCAGTGATTCTTGGGCTGATTGTGCGAGAGAGGGCTTTTGGCTGCTCGTTCATTTCTTTTAGCATAAAGTGCTCGTAGCCGTCTTTTTCTGCCTGCTCAAATGTAAGCGAAGATATATTTATCCGCTTTGTAACTTCTTTGCCATCAAAGGTGTAAAATTTTTCTCCGCTCGGGCTTAAACACGCAATTTCGCCTACCTCTAAAGTGTAATAATTGTTTGTGTATTCAAGCACAGCAGGCATATCGCTTGCTAAAAATAAACCGTCGTCAGACTTTGTTACAACTAGCGGACTGCCGCACCTAGTTGCAAAAATTTCGCCACAGCGATCAAAAAACATAATGGCAAGCGCATACGCACCCTCTAAAGTTTTAGTAGTCTTGTCAATTGCACCTATGGGGTCACCGTCATAGTGATAATCCAAGAGTTTTGCCGCAATCTCTGTGTCTGTTTCAGATGCAAAAGTATAACCTTGTGCTGTTAAAAAATCGCGTATTTCAAGGTAGTTTTCAATAATGCCGTTGTGCACTAGGCTAAGTTTGCCCGTAAAATGCGGGTGCGAGTTAACGTCTGACGGCACACCGTGTGTTGCCCAGCGTGTATGCCCAATACCGCAAGTTGCCTTTTCTGCCTTGCCATGCGTAAGCTTTTCTAAGTTTTCAATACGCCCCTTTGTTTTGTAAGTAATAGCATTTCCGCTCTCGTCAAATACAGATATACCAACCGAGTCATATCCCCTGTACTCAAGCCGACGCAGGCCGGAAATTAGTTTCTCTTTTGCCGGTGTGCTACCGGTATATCCCACTATTCCACACATAAAAACTCCGTTCTGCCGCAATAAAGTAAAAAGCTGAATTTTTGCGGCAAAATTACAGCTGCACTTGTTGACTTTAAATATATATGAAAAATCAACTCTAATAATATAATTTAGAATTTGCACAAAAAATTACTTTTTTTGCACTTTCGTGATTATATCACACATAAAAAATTTAGTCAAGTTACAGCGTGGGGGGGATAGTGGCGCCCGTGAGTTTAATAAATTAAGGCTGCAATTTTTTTTCGTAAAAAACAATATCTATATATTTGCCAAACTTGTAGCCGGCATTGTGCAGTGTGCCGGCAAGGGTAAACCCTAATTTGTTGTGCAGGGCAATGCTCTTTTCGTTTGGCAATGAAATGCACGCGTATGCCATATAATAATTGTGCTCTTTAATACTTTCTAAAAGCATTGTGTACAAGGTTGTACCTACGCCTTTTTTGTGGAAATCCGGCGATATGTAAACAGTGGTTTCTACGCTGCTGTTGTATGCCGCACGCTCTTTAAATTTAGATGCATACGAATAGCCAACTACTTTTCCGTTATGTTTGCAAACAAAAAATGGATACTTGCTTAAAATGTCGTCTATGCGTTTTGTAAATGAATCAAGAGAGGGGACCTCGGTTTCAAATGTTATTACCGTGTTTAATATATACGGTGCATACACGTCTAGTATTTCTTTGATGTCCTGTTTTGTTGCCGTTAAAAATTCTGTACTCATATGTTGTTTTCACTCTCTGTATTTTGCGCACATAAATAATAAATACGTGCTGAATAATCAGGCATAAGACGAACGTTTTCGTTATAGCCGGTACCTGCAAAATTTTGCTTTGTGCGCAGCCCTGCACACATCAATAAATCACCGTAGGCGGTAAAATTGTCATCCTCGCAAGGCAGCATGTAATAATCTGCGGCGGTGCGCATTATCAAACCGTCGCTGTTTAGTTTTACCGGCATAACATGGTTAATAAGTGAGCCGAAAGTGCCTATATTTATATATTGCTTGCGCACACTAATGTTATACTTTGTGTCTTTGCACAGATGTTTTAACACTATTGGAGTGGTCTCGAAATTCGGGTTCATTCTGCCGATAAAATCTAGCACAAGCGCCTGTTTTTTGTCGTCTGAAACAATTAACCATGCACATTTTTCGCTGTCATTAAATGGCGATATCAAGCGATAAAAATTGCCGAATTGTAAAAGTTTGCGGTGCTTTTTATAAAACTCTATTTGGCTAATTACAACTTTTTTCTCAGCACTTTTTATCTGGGTAACATCAAGCTCGTACCCTAAAACGCCAAATGCAGCCACATCAAAACGGCTTTCAATAGGCGAGGAGCGTGCCGTTTGGTGGTTGGGCGACGCTGAAACATGGCAGCCCATTGTGCTCTGTGGATATCCGTAAGAGGTGCCGGTTTGTATTTTTGTGCGCTCGTATGCGTCTGTGTCATCGCTTGTCCAAATTTGCGGCATATAGCATAAAATGCCGAGGTCAAACCTGTTGCCCCCGGATGCACAGCCCTCAAATAGCACGTTTGGGTTAGCGTTTACAATAGCTTGCATAATTTTATACAGCCCTTTTACCCAAGTGTGCATAAACTCGCCTTGGCAAGGTATAACAGAGCTGTAAAGGTCGGATAATGGCCTGTTCATGTCCCATTTTATATAGTCGGCATCCGCTAGTTTAATGGTGTTATTTACGTTTTCAATTATATAATTTTGTACGTCCTCACGGCATAAATCAAGTACTAGCTGGTTTCTCGACTCGGACGGTACACCTCCGGGCACAAACACTGCCCAGTCGGGGTGTTCTTTAAAAAGCTCGCTGTCGGGGTTTACCATTTCGGGCTCTACCCAAACGCCAAACATCATGCCCATCTTTTTAATTTTTTGCGAGAGTGCACCAAGGCCGCCCGGCAATTTTTTAGTATTTACATTATAGTCGCCAAGCCCGCGCTTGTCGCTGTCTCTTTTGCCAAACCAACCGTCGTCCAGCACAAAAAGCTCTATACCAAGCTTTTTAGCATCTTTTGCAAGGCTTAAAAGTTTAGCTGCGTTAAAGTCAAAATAGGTGGCCTCCCAGTTGTTTAACAGTATAGGTCGCTCTTTATTTTTCCATGTTCCGCGCACTATGTGGTTGTTAACAAATTTATGCATGTTTTCGCTAATGCCATTTTTACCACAAGAAGAATATGTCATCACTGCTTCAGGAGTATCAAAAACGTCGCCATTTTGTAAAATGTGCTTAAAGCCGGACGGCTGTATGCCGGCGCTTATCCTTGTTTTTGAGTATGGGCCAACCTCAACCTCACCATAATGGCTGCCGGAGTATATGAGGTTAAACGCAAAAACATCACCACTGTGCTCTGTGGCAGTTTCTTTAGACACCATAAAAAATGGGTTGCAGTGGTTTGATGAAACACCCGTTGTACTGCCAAAAGTGCAAGAGCCATTTTGTAGTTTTGTAACCGTTTCAAAGCGCTCCCTTGCCCATGCGCCGGTAAAGGTGTGTAAGTTGTAGTCGGTACCGCGTAAATCAAGTTGGTAACTTAGGCACTTAAAAAGTGTAATTTCTTTACCTGTGTTGTTTTTTATAGCGGTACGGCGTGTTATTACGTTGCAACTATTATAACATCCGTAGTAGATGTCAACGTCAACACCCTCAGGGCTTGTAAACTCAAGCACGAGTGTATCGTCGGCCCCATAGGCGCTGGGCATATCTTTTAAGGGGATATCGCCGCTGAGCATTCTTGCATTTTTAAAGGTGAAGTTGCAAACTCTCACAGAATTAGAGAGCTCTATCTCAAGGGCGCAATGCCTGTAGTCGCCCTTGTTTGTTGGCGAGAGCTCAAGACAAAGGTGAAATAACGACATCAGTGAAGTTTCTTTGTTATAAAGCACATCGCCGCCATAGCCGGTAGCTGTTTTTTCTTTTAAAACGTCTATGTCCGCATGTATTTTGCCGCCATAGTGTAAGTTTTCTACCAAACCCTCATGCACACCCATGCAATAAGATGTATCTTTAGTCTCCAGTACAAAAAGCCCGTCGTTAATTGTAATCAACGTTTTATCCTCGCTTTCATATTGCTAATAAAGTAATTATAAACTGATAACAAAAAAACCGCAATGCTCAAAGAGCATTAAATGCGGTTTAATAAACATATAAAATTAATGTGCTAACGTCGCATCAATTTGCCTCTTAAAAAGTACATGTAAAAGCTTACCAAACGTGTTTGAGCCTTGTCGTATATATAAAAGGTGGCGTTACAAGCCAAGAAAAACACAATTAAAAATAGAGTGCCGGCGCTCTCAAACTCGGTTATAAGCTGATCTATTGAGATGACAAAAAAAACAAGGGCACAAGCCGCTGCAATACTAGCGTTAAAAATAGTAAATTTAATTATAAGTAGCAATATTTTATTGCTTATCTTTTCGAGCTTAAGCCGCACACAGGGGTACCAGCCCAAAAATGATTCTTTATTGGGCACTAAAATAAAACATAAAAAGCTTACGGCACTAAAAAGTACTATTGCCGAAGAAAATTTATACTCGATGGCAACAGGTAAAATTAATATGCCGCTTACGGCCGGCGCAAGATACGTAAAAAAGGGCATTACACTGCCCATTAGCATAAATGCTACACTTAGCGCCGCAAACACACCGCATACGGCTATGCGCCGTGTGCTATTATTGCCGCCCAAATGTTAACACCCGCCGCAGTTGCAGCAAACATCCATACATATTAAAGCCGTGCAGACATCACAGCAAGAACAGCCAACATAATTGTTGTTTGTTTGCCCACGAGAGGCATATGGGTTGCCGTGCATATTTCCGTTTTGGTTGCCGCGCAAATTATTCATCGCATTGCTGTACTCTCTGTTGCCGGGGTCTAGCTTGCAGGCAGTTTGAAAGTAGCGTGATGCATCGTTAAGCCAGCCTTTATAGTAGTAGGCGCTTCCCATTAAAAAGTTCCACTCGGCATTGTGTGCATCTTGTAAATTGTTTAACTCACGCAGGGCCTCGTCTGTTTGGCCGTGGTTGATTTTTTGGCGTATATCGGCGTATTGTGTGTTGCTACTACTATTGTTTGCGCTGTTGTAAGACGAAGAAGATGACGATCCCTTGTCCATGCGCAGATGTGTCATAACAGTGTCGAAAGCAAGATTAACTTCGTCCATCTGCCTCTTCGCATCTTCACTAAGGGGGCCGGATTCATACTTGTCCGCACTGTACTTTTGCGCAAGTGATTTATATGACTCTTTTACCTGCTCCTCTGTAGCACCGTCTCTCAGCGATAAAATTCTGTATGCTTCGGATAAATTCATAATTAACCTCTTAAATTTTAATTTATATATCTTTAGGGTTTTTACTTTTAGTGCGCTTTTGGCCCGCTTTGCTAATGCAGATTGGTATGCCCATGTAAATAATATTGTCCAGTATGCTTTTATATTGCTTTAAACTTAGCAAGTTGTAACAAAGGCTCATTTCTCCTGCGTTTAATTTGCATAACCGCTTAGCCTCTTGTTCGGCCTCTTCTTTTGACATGCCGTCGAGCACAAACATGTTAAAACTACCGCTTTTTTTGTCGCTCTCATAGTCCTCTGCGCCGTCCAGATAGTATATAATTTTGCCTAAAAAGTACCCAAACCTGTATGCGGCATTGCGCTCTTTTTCGGTGGCCGCAGAGGCAAAAAGTGCAGCCGTCATCTGCGCTGTTGGGTCTGCTATCTCATCGGGACTTGTAGTATTTTGCTTTTCAAGTTCGCCTTGGCGTATTGTCTGCTCGCTTAAAATTTTGTCCATCTCACTATAATGCTTTGCAGCCTTTTTTCTAAAGGAGCTAAGAAACGGGTAAATTAATAGCGAAGGTATTTTTTTTAGCGCTTTGTCGTCGTTTATATTGTCTATGGCCTTGTAATATGCAGTTAATACAAGTGCGTGTGCGGCAAGAGTAATGCCTTTCGTTCCGCTGCAAACGGCCCTTTTTTGCACGGGGTTTGCTATGCATCGCTCTGCATTAAATTCGGGATCGCTTTCAAAAAGTGCATCTGCAAAAAGCGCTAAAAGAACAAAATCATAGCTTAATAACATTCTTGCGGCAAAGCCATATTGCCGTTTAAGCTCTTTACATAGCCCGCAGTATACAGCTCTATACGTCTGCCACTCACATACTTTAAGCTCTGCCTTATGTGGCAGTACATACCCAAACATATTGCGCCCCGTTTCGTATTTATTATGTCGTTTAATTTATACTTATTAAAGCGTGTATGCACAATAATTTAGCAAATAATAAATTTAACGCTCATATAAGTGACATTATACTATATTATTTGTCTTTTTTCAAATATTAGTAATTAATTTTACTGTTTGTACACAATTTGTAAATTGTTTATTATAAATGTGCATTTTGCACGATATCATCGGCCGTGCAAAGCCTTGTAATTTGAGCCTTTTTATGACAGGCGAGCGAGGATTGCATAGCCGCAAATCCTTTTGTAGTGCGACAGTGGTATAAAAGTATTCTTCTCGCAATTAGCCTCGCTTATTTTTTGTATAATTGTATGCCATAAACCGGCCAATTTGTAGTGGTCCAAATTTTATCGGCTTTGCCGGCGTGTAAAAAGAAAAGTAAAAAGCATGGTTATACTTTATTGTCCAGTGTGTCAAAACGGTAACCTGCATTTATAAACCACTCAATTATTTGGGGCAGTGCCTTTGCGGTGCCCTCTGTTTTTATGGTGTCGTGCATTAATACAACACATACTTTGTGCTCACTTGCTTGCTTTACAACCTGATTATAAATAGATTCGGCGCTTTTTGTGCTGCCTATTGCATCTTGCGCATCGACATTCCAGTCAAAATAAGTATAGCCCTTTTCAGTGGCTTGATCTTTTAAAGTCTGCATAATTTCACTGCCGCCATACTTGCGGCTTACAGTATTACTGCTTCCGCCGGGAAAGCGAAGTAAATTGCTGTCGGTAAAGCCGTAGGCTTGCAGTTTAATTTTTAACTCGTCAATATCTTGCCAAAATGCATCAGTGCTTGAATATATCTGCTCATAATTGTGGGTACAGCTGTGTAGGCCTATAACATGGCCGTCTGCAACAATTTGCTCTATTATCGGCATGTAGTCCTCGTTGTTAGACGCCGCTATAACAAAAAATGTTGCTTTTACATCGTAACTTTTTAAAGTGTCTAGCACAGATTGCGTAATTTTAGACGGGCCGTCGTCAAATGTAAGGTATACTAATTTATCATCGCCACTTGATGAGGTTTCTGCTGTGTTGCTCGGTAAAACAGATTGCCAAATTAAGTCCTCTTCAGTGCAGCCCACAGGCTGTGGGGTAGCAACGTGTGCAGAAATAAAAATTACCGCAATTATTATGGTAAAAAGTGCTCCGCTTCGAATTAAAGCTTTTTTCCAATATTTAAGCATCATGGGTTTGCGCCTCCTTTTAAAATATATTTGTATTTTATATTGCAACAAAAAATGTAATACCTTATACTATAATTACTAATTAAATTACAAATATAGTACACAGGTGAGGTTGTTATGATAGAAATTTTAACTTTGGTATTGGCAGCAGTTGCGGCTTTAATGTCGGCAATTGCGGTTATAAGTGCAAAAAAAGGCACAGACACAAAACAAATAAGCGAGATTATCGCGCAGGAATTGCGCAAAAATTCAGAAGAGACATCAAAACTTTTGCAGGAGGCCATGCAGAGTTTAAGGACAGAGCTATCAAATACTATCAACAGTAGCTTGCAAATGTCTTCTAAACTGCAAACCGACACGCAAAGGCAAGTATCAGAGGTGCAAAGCACATCACTGCGCAATTTGCAGACAGTTATAAATGATCAGCTGTCTCAAATTGAAAAGCGCATGAAGAACAGCAACGAGGCTATTGAAAATAGGCTTGAAAATATACGTACGACCATGGAAAATCGCATTGCCACCATGCAGGCCGACAACTCAAAAAAACTCGATGAGATGAGAAAAACAGTGGATGAGCAGCTGCAAAAAACTTTAGAGGCAAGGTTAAGGCAATCTTTTGAAAATGTGAGCAAACAGCTTGAGAGTGTGCACAAAGGCCTTGGAGAGATGCAAAACCTTGCAACCGGGGTAGGCGACTTAAAAAAAGTGCTTAGCAACGTAAAAACAAGGGGAATACTGGGAGAAATACAACTTGGCGCAATATTAGAGCAGATTTTAGCCAAAGAGCAGTACATGCAAAATGTAGCAACCGTGCCGGGCAGCCAAGACAGGGTAGAATTTGCCGTAAAACTACCGGGTGACGGCACAACGCCGGTGCTTTTGCCAATCGACGCAAAATTTCCTATGGATGCATATATTGCGCTTACCGATGCACAGCAGAGCGGGGACAGGCAACTTGTGGAGGCCGCCTCAAAAGTGTTGCAACAGCGTGTTCGCACATTTGCAAAAGACATACAGTCTAAGTATATCCACGTGCCGGGCACAACGGAGTTTGGCATAATGTTTTTGCCTACAGAGGGCCTTTATGCAGAAATTGTACAGCAGGGCATGATAGAAAAATTGCAGGCTGATTTTAAAATTATTGTGGCTGGGCCAACTACTATGGCGGCGCTTTTAAACAGCTTGCAAATGGGCTTTAAAACGCTTGCAATACAACAGCGCAGCAGTGAGGTTTGGAAAGTGCTTGGCAATGTAAAAACCGAGTTTGAAACGTTTGGCAATGTGCTACAACAGGCGCAAAACAGGATAACACAGGCAAACGACGAGCTTGAAAAACTTATAGGTGTGCGCACAAGGCAAATTAACCGCAAATTGAGTATAGTAGAAAACCCACAAATCGACAGCGAAGAGGAATTGAAGTTGTTATAATACCATTATAAATTTTGCTTTGTAAGCGCGGCGAGCGGAATGCCGTGCGGAATAATAATTATACTTTTAAAGCCGGTATTTATAACCAAGGGAATTATTTATTGGCATTTTGGCGGCTAATGTGCGAGCGGCGAGCAATATGCCACATGGAATAAAAATGATTGCCATGGAAGATCTCGCATTTTTTTGATGTTAACTCTCGTTTGATGTTTTTTTGTTTATGGCAGAAAAGAGCGACACAGAGTACAATTAATTGTTATTTTTAAAATGTGTTGACATATTTAATTTGACGATGTATAATTAGAAAAATTAAAAACTATGATTTAGTTAATTTTTTATCAATCTAATAAAAATAAAGACTGTGATGAGAAGAGTAATTTAAAGAGCGTGCTAAAGAGAGCTGCCGTTTGCTGTGAGGCGGTGCACACTTTGGATGAAGAACACCTCGGAGTTTCTAACCGAAAGCCGCATTGCGGCATGTAGGCTTAGACGTAAACCAAGCGTTAATTGGGAAGTGTCGGTTTGGCACTTGCGAGTGGGTTTTATTTAAAACCTAGTTGGGTGGTATCGCGGAAGAGTTATAAGGCTTTCGTCCCATTTATGGGACGAAAGCTTTTTTTTATTCTTTTTTAAGCAAATTGAAAGGAATCGGTGGCTTATGCTTAGGACAATTTACTGCGGAAAAATAAGAGAAGAGCACGTGGGCGAGTTTGTGACTGTAAGCGGTTGGGTGCAAACAAAAAGAGACATGGGCGGCGTTATTTTTATTGACCTTAAAGACAGAGAGGGTGTAGTTCAGGTTGTTTGCAATCAAAACAATATGGACGCCGGAGATTTGTCTACAGTAGAGGGCCTTAAAAATCAGTCGGTTGTGCAGTTTAAAGGCAAGGTGCAACTGCGAGACATAGACACTGTAAACGAAAAAATAGAAACCGGCACTGTTGAGATTTTTGCGCAGAATATAAAAGTGCTGTCACAGGCGCAGAGCTTGCCGTTCTCTTTAGACGAGGACAATGTTAGGGAAGATTTACGTCTAAAATATAGGTTTTTAGACGTGCGCAGACGTGAAATTTACGAGAATTTGAAATTTAGGCACAAAGTGCAAAAGCTAGCTCAAGATTATCTTGACAGCGAGGGGTTCATTGCCGTCGAGACACCAATGCTTACAAAGAGCACCCCCGAGGGTGCGCGTGACTACCTAGTGCCAAGCAGGGTGCACAAGGGCTCTTTTTATGCGCTGCCGCAATCTCCTCAAATTTTTAAACAGCTGCTTATGGTGGGCGGAATAGACAAGTATTATCAGGTGGCACGTTGCTTTAGGGACGAGGACCTGCGCGCAGACAGACAGCCTGAGTTTACACAGGTTGACATGGAGATGTCTTTTGTGGAGCAGGAGGACGTACTGGTACACCTAGAAAACCTTTTTAAATTTATTTTTAAAGGTGCTATGGATATAGACTTTAAAGAGCCGTTTCAAAGGCTTACATGGCACGAGGCCATGGATGTTTACGGCAGTGATAAACCGGATTTGCGCTTTGATTTGCCCATTGTGGACCTAACAGAAATTGCAAAAAAATGCGAATTTACGGTGTTTAACGCAGTGGCTAAAAGCGGAGGTGCCGTAAGGGCAATAAATGTAAAAAACTGGGCAGATTACAACCGCAGTGAGGTAGAGCAGTTGACGCAAAAGGCGCTGTCTTATGGGGCTAAAGGCATGGCGTGGATTGCAATAAGGCCCGACGGTGAAGTCTACTCAATTTTAACAAAGTTTTTATCTAAAGAAGACCTTGACGCTATATTAAAAGCCACAGATGCACAGCCCGGAGATTTTATACTGTTCTGTGCAGATAAGCTTGACATTGTGCGCAAAACACTTGGCGGACTGCGCATAGACATAGCAGATAAATTAGGCCTTAGAAATAAAGATGAGTACAAAATGCTTATTGTTACGGACTTTCCTCAATTTGAGTACTCAGAGGAAGAAGACCGATTTATAGCAATGCACCACCCGTTTACAATGCCGTATGAGGACGATCTTCAATATTTGCTTTCAGACCCCGGCAGGGTGCGCGCGCAAGCGTACGA
>CAYJBO010000027.1:6650-14470 GCA_964368295.1 uncultured Bacteroides sp. | reverse complement strand
TTTTAAACGGCGTTGAGCTGGGCAGTGGAAGCATACGTATATATGATAAACAAGTGCAAGAACAAATGTTTTTAGCGCTGGGATTTACACCGCAAGAGACAGAAGAGCGCTTTGGCTTTATGGTAAATGCCTTTAAATACGGCACACCACCGCACGGAGGATTTGCGTTTGGCCTTGACAGACTTGTCATGTTGATGGTTGGGGCGCAGTCGCTTAGAGATGTTATTGCGTTCCCAAAAGTAAAAGATGCGTCCTGCGTTATGACACAGGCGCCAAGCTTTGTGGATGACGAACAGCTAAAAGTGCTTGATTTGGGCTTTGGCCCAAGGGAAGAGAGTGCTAAGGCCGCAGGCAAACAAAAACCAGCACACATTGACGTTGAAAATGTTGCGCACCTTGCAAGGCTGACGCTTACAGCGCAGGAAAAACATACAATGGCGCCTGAGATGGAGGCAATTATTGCTTTTGCCGACACGCTTAGCAAAGTAAATACAGATGATGTAGAGATAACGGCACACGTTGTGCCGCTTGAAAATGTTTTTAGGGACGACGTAGTTGGCGAGAAACTTAGCAGGGACGAACTTATTTTTAACGCGCCCACAAAACATGAGGGTTATATTACAGTGCCAAAGGCTATAGAATAGGGGGTGAGCAGATGGATTTGAAAAAACTCACAATTGAAGAGCTGCAAAAAATGTTAAAACAAAAGCAAGTTTCTTCACAGGAGTTGACACAGGCTTATATTAAGCAAATAGAGGAAAAAGACAAAAAAATAGGGGCGTATATCTCTTATAATTTTGACAAAGCCTTGGACAAAGCAAAGCAAGCAGATGAAAAAATTGCAAAGGGAGAAAATCTTTCATCGCTTACAGGCATACCTTGCGGTATTAAAGACAACATTAGCACTAGGGGTATTAAAACAACCTGTGCGTCAAAAATGCTCGAAAATTATGTGCCGCCGTACAATGCGCACGTAATGGATAAACTTGAAAATTGTGATGCGGTAATGCTTGGCAAGCTCAACATGGACGAGTTTGCGATGGGCTCCACTACCGAAAACTCTTACTTTAAAGTTACAAAAAATCCACGCGATACTCAGTGTGTGCCCGGCGGCAGCTCGGGCGGCTCTGCCGCTGCTATTGCCGCGGACGAGGCCGTTTACACGCTTGGCTCTGACACGGGTGGCTCCATACGTCAACCTGCATCTTTTTGCGGTGTTGTAGGCATGAAACCCACTTACGGTGCAGTTTCCAGAAATGGGCTTGTCGCATTTGCGTCGTCGTTAGACCAGATAGGGCCACTTACAAAAAACGTAAAAGACAATGCAATAGTTTTAAACGAGATAGTGGGCTACGACAAGAACGACAGCACAAGTGTTAACCGCGTGTATAAAAATTTTGTCGAAAACATAGACAGCGGAGTTAAAGGCATGAGAATAGCCATGCCAAAAGAGTATTTTGCCAAGGGTATAAGTGATGATGTTAAGGATTCGGTACTAGAGGCGGCAAAAGTTTACGAGAGCTTAGGCGCACATGTTACGGAGGTTTCAATCCCATCGCTTGACCTTGCACTTGCGGCGTACTATGTAATATCAAGCGCAGAGGCATCGTCAAACCTTGCAAGGTTTGACGGTATACGCTACGGCTTTAGGGCAGATAGCTATGATAATCTGGAAGAGTTATATAAAAAATCGCGCAGCGAGGGCTTTGGCAAAGAGGTTAAAAGGCGTATAATGCTTGGCTCTTTTGCGCTTAGCTCCGGATACTACGATGCATACTACAAAAAGGCTCTGCAAGTGCGCACGCTTTTGATGAGCGACTTTGCATCCATCTTTGAAAAGTACGATTTTATATTGTCTCCTGTCGCGCCTACTACGGCTTATAAAATTGGAGAAAAGAGTGAATCACCGCTAGAAATGTATATGGGCGACATATTTACAGTGCCTGTAAATATAGCCGGCTTGCCGTCGTTAGCTGTGCCGCATAAAGACACAAGCAGCGGCCTGCCCACAGGCATACAGCTAATTGGCAAAGCGTTTAGCGAGGCGACACTTTATAAGGCCGGCTTTGCGTTTGAGCAGAGCGTTGGCGCATACCATTTAAACAAAATTTAGGGGGGAAACGCATATGATTAATAATTATGAGATGGTGATAGGCCTTGAGGTACACTGTGAGCTTGGCACCAAAACTAAGATATTTTGCAGTTGTCCCACAGCGTTTGGCGCAGAGCCTAATACCCAAGTTTGCCCTGTTTGCTTAGGCCTTCCCGGCACATTGCCCGTGCTTAACGGCGAGGTGGTTACTTCTGCAATAAAGGCCGGCCTTGCAACAAATTGTAAAATAGCAAGTTTTTCTAAGCAAGATCGCAAAAACTATTTTTACCCCGATTTGCCAAAGGCTTATCAAATATCGCAGTATGATTTGCCACTTTGCCATGGCGGACACCTTGAAATAGAGACGGACAGCGGGGCAAAAAAGGTTGGCATAACACGCATACACATAGAAGAGGATGCGGGCAAGCTTGTGCACGACGAGAAAAACGGCACTTTAATAGATTGTAACAGGTGCGGTGTGCCGCTTATTGAAATAGTGTCAGAGCCCGACATACGCTCTGCCGAGGAGGCGGTGGCGTACTTCAAAAAGCTGCGTGCAATTCTGCTTTATACAGGCATATCAGATTGCAAGATGAACGAGGGTTCGCTGCGTTGCGATGTAAACTTATCTGTGCGCAAAATGGGCGAGACGGAGTTTGGCACACGCACAGAGATGAAAAATTTAAACTCTTTTCAGTTTATATTAAAGGCCATTGAGTATGAGTACAAAAGGCAAGTAGAACTTGTGGAAAAAGGCGAGAGCATTGTTCAGGAGACAAGACGTTTTGATCAAAATAGCGGCAAGACGTTTTCTATGAGGAAAAAAGAAGATGCAAATGATTACCGATATTTTCCGGACCCGGACCTTGCACCTATAATAACGCCTGAGCAAAAGCGCATTGATATTGAGAGCACAATACCAATGCTGCCCGACGAGAGAAAAGACATATATATTAACAAGTATGGGTTAACGCCTTATGACGCCGAAATTATTACAAACGACAAAGAAGTTGCAGACTACTTTGAAAAGGCAGGGAAAATTACAACGCACACAAAAATACTTGCTAATATGCTTATTGGCGATGTGTTAAAAATGATTGAAAATGAAAATGAAGCGCCAAGAATTAGCCATACTGTCCTTGGGCAAATTGCAGAGCTAACAGGAAGCGGCTATGTAAATAGCAGCGTTGGCAAAAAGCTTATAAAAGAGCTTTGGGATAAAAAGCAGATAGAAGACGTTAAAGCATACGTTGACCAAAACGACATGGCACAGATAAGCGATAAAGCAGTTTTGACACAGTTTATAAAAGAGGTGTTTGAAAAATCTCCAAACCTTTTTGAGGATTATAAGGGCGGTAAAACCGTGGCACTAAAAGCAATAGTTGGGCAAGTAATGGCTAAAACAGGCGGAAAGTGCAACCCCATTGTTGTGCAGGAAATTGTAAACGAGCTTAAATAATTAAGTTTGTTTTATGTCTGTTTTTTAACTGTAAGTTAAAAGTATGGCACTGTGAGCATTAAAAAAAGCGGCACACCAAGAGTAATATCTTACTTTTGGTGTGCTGCTTTTTTATATTTTTATAATTTAAAGTGTTATTATCTCGTCGGGGTTTATGTAATCCAGCTCGGCCTTATCGTGCGTTATATATATTACGGTTTTGCCTTTTGTGGCTTCTAATAAAAATTGCATTGTAATTTCTTTTGTCTCGTCATCAAGCCCTTTAAAGGGCTCGTCTAAAAACAATATATCAAAATCGGCCAAAACAGCACGCAATAAGGCAACACGTCTTTTCATCCCGCCCGACAATGTGCTCGCTATTTTGCCGCCGCAATCCTGCAAACCTATCATCTTCAGAGCCGTGTCAATTTTATGCTTTTGCAAATTGTTAAAACTGCTTTTGCCAAGGTGGGGGAGTGCAATATTTGCATAAACATCAAGGTTTTCGCACAGCCTGTCCTCTTGGAAAACAGCGCTTAATTCAGCGCCATGTATACCTTTTATAACTCCGCTATCGGGTGTTTCAAGCCCCATTAAAAGGCGTATTAAGGTTGTTTTTCCCTTGCCGGATTGCCCCATAATACAGCTTATTTTATTTTTTTTAAGTTTTAAATTAAAGGCATCAAAAACAATTAGCTCACCGTATTTCTTGCAAATATTTTCTAAAACAATCATTTAAAATGCACCTTCCCAAGTTTTTTGCAAGCTAATTTTATAAACGCAGCAAAAGTTTTTTCAAATATTAAGCTTACAATTATTATAACAATAGTCCATGCAAAAAGGCTAGGGGTGTCTAAAAATATTTTAGCCTCATACAAATTTTCGCCTATGGAGTTTTCGGGCAAGCCTATAACTTCTGCCGCTATACCTGCTTTAAAGCAAAGGCCAAGGCCAACTATGCATGCAGACTCCAAAAATGGCATAATCTGAGGTATAATTATATACCTTAATTTTGCAACGTTTTTTATTTTAAATAGTTTAGCCATCTCATACAGCTGTGTGTTTAAATTGTTTATTCCGCTTAGCATATTAGTGTATACTATTGGCATAACCATAATAAAACTAATAATTATAGATAGATTGTCTGATGATATCCAAATTAAAATTAAAATAATTATAGAGGCAACAGGCACGGATTTTGATATTAAAATAAACGGGCTTATTATCTGTTTAAATATTTTAGATTTGTGTGAGATAAATGAGAACAAAATGCCTACAACAACGGCCAAAATAAAGCCAAAGCTAAGCCTAAATAAAGAGAATAGTATTGACTGCCAAAAATACAGCTCGCAAACCAAAGAAACAAGTTTTTTAAAAACCGATAGGGGTGAAGCGAGCAAAATTTGCTCATCAACTAATACACTAAAAAACTGCCAAAGGGCTATCCACAAAAGGATAACCCAAATTGGCATTTTTTCTTTTTTGTTGTCTTTTTTATTAACCTGCATAGTAGAATGCATCGTCAGGCATTGCGCCGCCTATTGAGCTAGGATTTTGCTCAAACAAAACATTTAAATAGCCGGTCAGCATTTCTTTCATCTCGTCGCCTGCTACATATGTTATATTGCACTCTGGTATTGCTGTTAAAGCCACTGCCTCAGGTACAATGTCATAAGTGCCTACAAGGGCAGCGCCCTCTTCTAAATTGCCGTTAACATAGTTAACGCTCTCTTCGTATTTAGCCATAAAGTCTGCCACTGCATCAGGGTTTGCGTTTGCAAATTCTGTATTTGCTACAACAACACCTGTTATAAGTGTGCCGCCAATTTCTGATGCATCCCAAACTTCTGTCAAATCAAGTGCAACGCGAATATTTTCGTTTTGTGTTTGCGCTGTTGTCACAAAAGGTTGTGGCAACATAGCTATTGCGTTCTCGTCTGCACTAAGTGCGGCAACTACTTCGGCTTGCTCTGTTTTCCACTCAATTGTAACCGAGTCTGTCAAACCGTTTGCAGCAAGAATTTGATTTAATGCGTACTCAGGTGTTGCGCCTTTGCCGCTTGCATATATTGTTTTGCCCTCTAAATCTGATATGGATTGAATAGCCTCGCCGTTTTCAACGATGTATAAAACACCAAGTGTGTTTATTGCAAGTACTTGTACAGCGCCGTCTGTGTTGTTATATAAAACACTTGCAACGTTAGCAGGCACTGCTGCAATTTGCACATCGCCTTTTGTAATTAGCGGTGTTACTACATCAATGGCTGTCTCAATAGTAAATGTGAAATTGTTGCTTGTTATGTTGCCGCTTTCAGCGTCGCTCATAAACTTAACCATACCCATCGCAGTGGGTCCTTTTAGTGCAGTCACTGCAACATCAACAGGGTCTGCAACAGCCTCTTCCTCTGCTGGAGTTTCCTCTACTGTGCTCTGTGTTTGTTCTGCGCTCCCTGTGCTAACCGTCTCCTCCGGTGCTGCTGTGCTGCAAGCTGCAAAGCTAAACAATACAAAAATGCACACAAGCAATAAACTTAAAACCTTTTTCATCTTTTTTCTCCTATCTGTCGCATATAAGCTTTGCGACTAAGCGTTTAAAACAAAAACTCTTTTATTTCTGTTTCGTTTAATATATATATAAACCCTTTTGGGGCTTCTATAACACCTTTAGTTTTTAAAAATGCAATTTCTCTGTATAAACTTGCCTTGCTAATGCCTAAAAATTCAGCTAATTGCTGCTTTGATTTAATTTTGACACAGTTATTTGTGCCTTTATTTTTAAGCAGATAAAAAACTAGCTTTGCCCTTGCAGATTGAATTGTTAAACTCTCTATACGCTCTAACAAAAACTGTATTTTATTATTATATAATGTTAAAAACTTACTTACAAGTGCAAAATTAATTTGCATAATTTCGCTCAATACTTTTTCACTTATAATTAATATTTCAACATCGCTTGCACATTTAATATTTGTGGTAATTTCACTTTTATTAAAAACATTGCTAACGCCTATACAATCGCCCAAATTTAAGGTGGATAAATAGACCTCATCACCCGAAAAAGAAGAGCTGTAAACGTCTACTTGACCTTTTAAAATAAGTATAATAGAGCTATCGCTCAATGCGTTTAAAAATTCGCCTTTTTTAACGTTAATTACCGAGACATCGTTGTAGGGTATTTCTATATCTCGCAATAACTCCGATTTAAAAGTAGCCTTTTTTATCATTTTTTGCAATGCTTCGGTCAAAAAAATCACACTCTTTTCAATAGTTAGCATAAACTAACTATTAGAATTATATCACGAAAAATATAAATGTCAACATAATTTAAAAAATGTCTCAAATAAGACATACAAAATTAATATTTTTTGGTAAGCTATAACTAACTCATCAAGGACAGGAAGAATAATATGAATAAAATTGTGCTGCTTTCGGGCTCATCCGCTGTGGGAAAAACGTCTATAATAAAGTGGATTGTGCCGCTTTTAAAGCAGAATAATATTAACCCAAGCATATGTAAGATTGACTGTTTTGACAACAGAGAGACATTTGACCAAAAAGAAATTGACGCACCGTTTGTTTTAGGTGTTAGCGGTGACACTTGTCCTGACCATTTTATGGTTACTAATTTGCCCGAGATATGGAATTGGAGCACGCAGCAAAATTGTAACACACTGTTAATTGAGACCGCCGGGCTGTGCCATAGGTGCTCGCCGGCGACACAAAAAATGATTTCCGGCTGTGTTGTGGACTGCACCAGCAGCACAAAAGCACCTCATAGTTTAGGGCCAATGCTTTTTTTTGCAGATTTTATTGTTATTACTAAAATTGACATGGTGTCTCAGGCCGAGCTAGAAATAATTTTGTGGAAGATAAAAAAGCTAAACAAGACGGCGAAGATTTTTGCCGTTGATACTTTAGCAGGGTACGGGGTAGAAAATTTGGCAGCTTACATAGCCGATGCAAATAGCACAGACAGTTTTGAGGGTGATATTTTAAGGCATACTATGCCGATGGGCGTGTGCTCATACTGTGTGGGAGAATGCAGAGTGGGCGAGAATTATCAGCAAGGCGTTGTTAATAAAATAGATTTTGCGGTGAGTGATAATGTATAAAGTTACAATATTTTCAGGGTTTAATAAACAGGGTGAAAAAGAGCGCTTTGACAAAATTGAATTAGAAACGGGCTCTGTAATCAGCGTTGTTGGCAACACGGGCAGCGGTAAAAGTAGGCTGATTAAAGATATTGAGCAGGTGGTTAACAACAATTCCCCGTCAAAAAGAGTAGTGGTG
>CAYJBO010000027.1:1361-6640 GCA_964368295.1 uncultured Bacteroides sp. | reverse complement strand
TTAAGCGGTAGCGCAGCTGATAAAAAAGACATCGGGGCCAACGGCATTATTGCGCATTTGGGCCAAAATATGCGCTTTATGCTAGACACTACGGTACAGGATTTTATTGAACTTCACTGTGAGTGCAGGGCAAAAAAATGCGACATTAACGACATAATCAATTTGACAAATGACATTGCTAAAGAGCCTATATCGGGGAAAATGAACTTAAATTTATTGAGCGGTGGGCAGACAAGGGCGCTTATGATAGCAGACATAGCATTAATTTGTGACTCGCCTATAGTTTTAATAGACGAGATTGAAAATGCGGGAATTGACAAAATAAAGGCGCTTGATGTGCTTGTTAACAGCCAAAAACTTGTTATGGTTGTAACGCACGACCCACACACAGCATTGATGGCGGAGAAAAGAATAGTAATGCAAAATGGCGGTGTTTTTGATATTGTAGGGCGCACAGAAAAAGAGCTTGAATTATATAAAATTATGAGCGAAGAGTATGCATTGCAATTAAAACGGCAGGAGCTTTTAAGAAAAGGGCACTATATTGCGTGATTAATAATTTTTGTGGGTACAAACAATAAGCTTTGGCGCAAAATTTAAAAGTGGACAATTAAGCTAATGCGGTATACTTAAAGTGCTGTATAGATTATTTACTTTATATTGATGCCAAGCACAAGCCGATTAACTTTAGCACAGCCGATACAAATAATTAAGATGCACTATTTTTGATTATAATACAAACAGGTAGAATGGAGTACAAAATGACTAAGGTTACACTTTTTTGGAACCATATTTGTGTTTTACACAACGAGGAAAAAAGATTTTTGCAAGAGGCAAAGAAAAATTTACTAAAACAAGAAATTGACTTGCAAATACAGTTTTTTGGCCTTGGATATGCAAACCATATGTCGGAGTATATTGCAGGCAAAGACGGCGTTATACCGGACATTATAGTATCTGCGGACCTAGAGGTTTTTGAGCATAAACAATTATATAATAAACTGGGCAAATTGCATAATACAGAAGACTGGCTCGCCTTAAAGGCCGATAAAATAGTGCAGGACATCAGGCGAAAGCAAACACTCTTACCTTTTGTGGCAATTCCTCTGGTGTGCTATACAAACGATTTAGAACACTGCAAAAATAAAACGTTAAAGCAAATTGCGCAAGGTAGTGGCTTTGCCTTTGGGGGGATTAATAATTCTGCAGGCAAGACCATTGCAAAAATTGCTATGGAAAAGTACGACGCGCAATTTGCGCAAAGACTTTTAGAAAATTCAAACATAAGTGATATGCCTATCGGGGCGTTTCAATCTGTGCGCACAAAGGCGAATAAAACCGCAATAGTGCCAACAATATACGCCTTAAGGGCTGACGGAGTTAATACGCATACTACAACTTTAAAGGAAGGTGTGTTTTTAATACCGTCATATTTTGCTTGCGCAAACACAGTTAGCGAGCAAGTTGGCAAGGCAGTTATGGGCGAGATAATTAACGAAAAAGTTTTCAATATGTACTCAAATAGCGGCAATTTAATTATTTGCCCAGATTATGAAACAGACAAAAAAACAGAGGAGCAAATTGATACATATACTGTGCTAAGCCAAAAATTTATAGACGTGTTAGATGACGACGAATTTTATGATTTATACACCTCGAAAATAAAGACGGCAAAGCACTTAAAAGTAGAGCACAAACATGCCGAGAGCGCGACATCGCAGGCCGTTTAATAAAAGCATGTTAAAAATACGTTAGTTTTTAGCAATGACAAGATACCTAATAAAGCATAAATTTAATATAATAATAAAAAATTACCGCTTATAAAGTTATACATTTATGTGTTGCTATAGGCGGTAAATTTTTTGCTATATTAAGTAGTTAATTTTAGCGCTTACATATTATTAAATAAGCACACATATAGCAAAAGGTAAAAAAACAAAATATAACGTTTATAAGCATTATTTGTTGCATTAATTTGCAAATAAGTTATAATATTATTAGCGGTTATATATTTTAGTAACACAGGCAAAAAATATTTAAAAGCGTAAGCTTAAATAGCATAGCATAATAGATTGAGCTTTAAATAAAGAATTTGCCGAGAATTTGCAGACTGGATTTGTAAGGGGTAGTAAAATATAATGTGAGGAAAGTACTAATATGATTAAAAAGACAAAAATTAGCGCAAACAATTGGATGGCAATGGCACTGCTCGCTTTTTCGGGGCAAATAGCGTGGGCGGTTGAAAACACGTGGTTTAACACGTTTGTTAATGATGAAATATCGCCAAACCCCGGTATAATAAGCGCAATGGTAGCGGCTAGTGCAATAACCGCAACGCTTGCAACTTTTTTTATGGGTACATTTAGCGATAGAATAGGCAGGCGCAAAACTATTATACTCTTTGGCTATATATTATGGGGCGTATCTACTGCGGCCTTTCCGCTGTCGTCGCTTGCACAGTCAACTGTAGTGTCTGTGGTGCTGTTGATAATATTAGACTGCATTATGACATTTTTTGGCTCTACTGCCAATGATGCATGCTTTAACGCTTGGGTTACCGATGTTACAGACAGCACAAACAGGGGCACTGTTAGCGGTATTTTAGAGATTTTCCCGTTAATAGCACTAGTTGTAACTACTGTTGCGTCCGGCGTAGTTATTGATAATTTTGGCTATACTGTATTTTTTATAGGCCTTGGTGCAATAGTTAGCATAAGTGGTGTTATAGGAGCAATTTTTATGAAAGACATAAAAATACTGACACCAAAAAGCGATTTGAGCTATAAAAAACAATTATTGAAGGCGTTTTCTTTTAGTGCGCTTAAAAAGGATAAGCAATTAAAATGGCTTTTAATATGTATACTTACTTTTACTGCTGCAGAGCAAATATCAACACCATATCAAATAATTTATTTTACACAAACGCTCGGGTTTAATTACAGTGAGGTTGGCCTTTATTTAGGGGTTATGACACTTTTAGCAGGTGTTGCAGGCATAGGCTTTGGGTTGATAGTAGACAGGGTTAAAAAGAGCAATTCGATGATATTTTCACTATTGGTGTCTACGATAGGCTTTTTTGTTGTTGCAGGTGCAAAGACAATGCTAATTTTATGCGTGGGCATTTTTATAATGGCGTTTGGCATAGTGGCTAAAATAATAGTTAGCGGTGCGTGGCTTAGAGATTTAACGCCTGTAAATGAAGTTGGCAGTTTTCAAGGTGTGCGCATGGTTTTTAGGGTGCTATTGCCGATGATAATAGGCCCATATATAGGACAATTAATAATTTCGACATTTGGCATGCCGATAGTTGTAGACGGCAACAGCGGATTTTTACCCACAAATATAATTTTTGTGATGGCTGGCGTATGCACCCTGTTGGCGTTTATTCCGCTTTACATAATGGGTAAAACAAATGCTGACAAGGGGGTATAACAATATGACAAAAAAAATAGACACAAATAATATTTTAAGCGAGTATCCAAGGCCGCAGCTTTGGCGTGACAGCTATATAAATTTAAACGGACTCTGGGACTACTGTGTTACAAGCGGTAGTGCGCCTGAAAAATACAGCGAAAAAATTGTTGTTCCGTTTTCTCCCGAGTGCGAGCTTTCCGGCGATGTGACGAAGCCAAAGGCGAGTGATTTGCTGTGGTATAAAAAGGAATTTGAAGTGCCGAGCGATTTTAATAAAGGCAGGGTAATGTTGCATTTTGGCGCTGTAGATTACCACGCATTTGTATCTTTAAACGGAGAAAATATAGGCGAGCACAAAGGGGGATACACAAGCTTTAGTTTTGATATTACGCAATATTTAAAAAGTGAAAATAATACTTTAATCGTAAAAGTGTACGATCCCTCAGACACAAAGCCGCAGTCAAGAGGTAAACAAAAAATTAATAGCGGCGGCATATGGTACACGCCGCAAAGCGGAATATGGCAAACTGTTTGGATGGAAAGTGTTCCTGACACATTTATTAAAAGCGTTGATATTACACCGGATTTTGATAATTCTAAGGCGTATATTACTGTTAATTGCAACGGCGATAGCGCTTGTAACATTAAGGTTGAAGAAAAAAGTTATGATGTAACATGTAACGAAAAAGTAGAGATAGACATGCGTGATTTTACAGCGTGGAGCATAGAAAATCCATATTTGTACAACGTGGATGTGTCAGTGGGAAATGACTGTGTTAAGACTTATTTTGCAATGCGTGTCGTAAACATTAAACAAGATAAAAACGGGATAAAGCGCATATTTTTAAATGGAAAAGAATGTTTTTGCAACGGTGTTTTAGACCAAGGCTATTGGAGCGATGGACTTTACACGGCGCCAAGCGATGAAGCGTTGATATATGATATAAAAAAAATGAAAGAGCTGGGCTTTAACACGCTTAGAAAGCATATCAAAATAGAGCCCATGCGCTGGTATTATCACTGCGACAGGATTGGGATGATGGTGTGGCAAGACATGATAAATGGTGGTGGGGAATATAAACTACCGGTCATATCCGCGCCGGCGTTTTTGCCGATAAATATTAAAGATAGCAATTACAAGGCGTTTTCAAGACAGGACAAAGACGCGCGTGAGGAATTCTATCAAGAGTTAAAAGATATGGTGAATATGCTGAAAAATTGCCCTTGCGTTGTAATGTGGGTGCCTTTTAATGAGGGATGGGGACAGTTTGACGCAGAAATAGCATATGCAAAGGTAAAAGAACTTGACCCAACAAGGCTAATTGACCATGCGAGCGGATGGCACGACCAAGGAGTAGGCGATTTTAAGAGCCTGCACATTTATTTTAGGAAGTACAAGCACAGAAAAGATAAATTAAACAGGGCCGTAATTTTAAGCGAGTTTGGTGGCTATGCCTATAAAGAAAGTGACGCAAAGCACACAAAAAAAGCATTTAGTTATAAAAATTTACAAACAAGAGAAGACTTTGTAAATGCAGTGCGAAACCTATACGCAAACGAAATATTGCCTGCAAAAGAGCAAGGGCTGTGCGCTAGCATTTACACACAGCTTGCCGATGTAGAGCAAGAGATTAACGGCATATTAAGTTTTGACAGGAAAAAATGCAAAATTAACGCGAGCGAAATAAAAGATATTTTTGACAAATTATAAATATCGGCGGCAGTAAAACTTCTGTGTAACTATCATTTTCAAAGAAGATTTACTGCCGCAGTTTTATGCAATTTTATCAATAAACATTGCTTTTAAAAAGTAATTATAAAAGAATATAATATTTTATTGTTAATTTGAGATAAAAAGTGTAAAA
>CAYJBO010000027.1:0-1351 GCA_964368295.1 uncultured Bacteroides sp. | reverse complement strand
CTCGCTTTGCAAAACGGGCAGAGGCCACATGACGGATGTTGTAATATTAAACACGCTGGGCAAAGATAAAACAACAATAGTGTGGAGCGACAGTGACGCTGAATTAGAGCATCCGAATACTATGATTTTAAAGGCATTTGACGAGAGCGGAGCGCTGCTTGGTCAGAGTAAAATTTTTAGCGTTGGTGGCGGTAAAATAATAATAGACGGGCAAAATGCACGCGCTGCACAAAATGTTTATCCGCACACAAATTTTGAACAAATTAAGCAGTATTGTGAGCAGGAGGGCATACGTATTTGGGAATACGTCAAAAAAATTGAAGGCGATGAGCTGTTTTTGTATCTTGAAAAAATATGGGAACAAATGAAATCGTCTGTGAGAAATGGGCTTAAAAGCGAGGGGGAGCTTGCAGGCGGACTTAATGTGCAAAGAAAGGCTAAGTTTTTATTTGAGCAGCGCCATATTGACGAGAGCCCGGAGACAAAAGAACACAGGCTTGTTTGCTCTTATGCGTTTGCTGTAAGCGAAGAGAACGCCGCGGCTGGTATGATTGTTACAGCGCCTACCTGTGGCGCCTGTGGTGTTTTGCCGGCGGTAATGTACTACATGCAGCAAAAAAAAGGCTTTTCAGATTTTGAAATAATAAAGGCGCTAGCTGTTGCAGGGTTAATTGGCAATTTAATAAAGACAAATGCATCTATAAGCGGTGCTGAGTGCGGGTGCCAAGCCGAGATTGGCAGCGCATGCTCTATGGCGGCGGCAGGCCTTGCCGAGCTTTTTATGATGGACTTAAATCAAATTGAATATGCGGCAGAGGTAGCGATGGAGCACCATTTGGGCTTGACGTGTGACCCTATAAATGGGCTGGTGCAGATACCCTGTATTGAAAGAAATGCAGTGGCTGCAATGCGTGCGATTAATGCGCTTAGTTTTGCCAATTTTTTAACGCATACACGTAAAATTTCTTTTGATGTGGTAATTAAGACAATGTATGAAACAGGCCTTGATTTATTTTGCAAGTATAAAGAGACAAGCGAGGGCGGACTTGCGAAAATTTATCACGAGTGATAAGTTAAATGCAAACAAGTTAATAATATACTTGAAACATAATAGTACTTTTGGCGGTGTATTTATAGTAAAAACAAAAAATAAGATTATTTGTTATATTGCAAAAATAAGTTTCGCGGTAGTATTTTAGGTTAGTGTGTAATAAGGATTATTTATATTGTACACAGTACAATATAAATTGGCATGTGCGTAGCACCGCCATAAAATAAGTTGTAAATAATCCTGCGGATTATTTATATTAGCTTGTGTATGTCATAAAATGGTGCGGTTTGTTTTTCTTCT
>CAYJBO010000026.1:0-31073 GCA_964368295.1 uncultured Bacteroides sp. | reverse complement strand
TTTCTCTCTCGGCGTTTTTAATACCCCAAGAAAGTGTGCGCGTCTTGCCCCTTCAGTACGCCATTGCAAGGTTTTCCTCTATACCCATATTGCCGGCTGTGCCCATCATCGGGTCCTGAAAAACCCTGCCCAAAAATTTTGCACGCTTGTACTCAGGCTGTTTTGTCACATCGTTGCCGTCAAGCACAATATTGCCGCTGTCGGGTGTATAAACACCTGCCAGCAAATTTAACAGTGTGGATTTTCCCGCACCGTTTCCGCCGATTACTGTTACAAAATCGCCGTCTTTAAGCTCAAAGTTTAAGTTGCTGATTGCCCTTTTTTCGTTTATCGTGCCGGGATTAAAAGTTTTGCTCACATCGCTAATCTTAAGCATTACTTACGCCTCCCCTTCGTCTTTTTGTTCTTCTTCATCGTAGCCCTGTGCCAAGGCTACTTTGTTTTTTGGGCTATTTACCTTGCCGTATTTTTTGCGCAAATACGGCACGCCAAGTGCAACGGCAAGTACAATCGCATTAAACATCTTCAAATCGTCTGCCCTTATGTCTAACTGAAGCACAAACACCGTTACCATAAAGTAAATTATTGCGCCTACAAAAATGCTTGCCAGCCTAAAGCCAAAACTGAATTTAGAACCTATAATAACCTCGCCTATAATAACACTTGCAAGGCCTATAACAATAGCGCCCCTGCCCATGCCTATGTCTGCCGCGCCGTTGTACTGCGCCAAAAGGCCGCCACAAAGGCCTACAAGGCCGTTAGACAGCACAAGTCCTATCATCTTAGTTGCGTTTGTGTTTACGCCCTGTGCACGCACCATTTTGCGGTTATCGCCCGTAGCACGTATTGCACAGCCGAGCTCTGTACCAAAAAACCAGTATAAAAACACTATTATTGCCGCCGCAAATATAAGGCCTACAAATATTGCCATAGGTATATTGCTCAGCGATACTATTTTAGGCAGCTTATTTAAGCCGACGTTTGCCCTGCCAAGTATGCGCATATTAATTGCGTACAGTGCCTGTTGTGCCAGTATGCCCGACAAAATAGGCTGTATACCAAGCTTTGTGTTTAAAAAGCCTGTTATTGCACCGGCGCACATGCCTGCCAGCGTAGAAAATATAAGCGACAGCAATGGGTTCATGCCGCCTGTTATTAGCATAGCGCTTACCGCACCGCCCGTTGCAAGGCTGGAGTCTACTGTCAAGTCGGCAAAATCAAGCACCCTAAAGCTTATGTATACGCCAATCGCCATAATCCCCCATATTAATCCCTGTGATGTAGCGCCGGGTAAACCGTTTGCAAACGACGCAAGAAAATCCATACTCTACAACTCCTCAATAATATCGCTAACTTCTATGTGCAAAAAAACACATAGAAGTATTATAACACAAAACATAAAATGCGACAAGTAACTACATTAACAAAATTATTGCACGCTTATTTCTGATGTGTTTTAGCATTAAATATATAATAATAATTCGTTATAAATATTATTCCTGCACAAGCTCGCCCTTGCCTGCCGCCTTTAAATATTCGTTAATAAATCCGTCAATTGCACCGTCCATTACCGCATTTACATTGCCGTTTTCAAAATTAGTGCGGTGGTCTTTTACAAGTGTGTATGGCATAAACACGTAGCTGCGTATTTGGCTGCCCCAAGCAATGGCATTTTGCACGCCTTTAATGTCACTTATTTTGTCAAGGTGCTCTCGCTCTTTTATTTTAAATAGCTTTGCCGCCAGAATCTTCATACACATCTCGCGGTTTTGCAGCTGGCTGCGCTCGTTTTGGCAGCTTGCAACAAGGCCTGTTGGCTCATGTATTAAGCGCACAGCGCTAGATGTTTTATTGATGTGCTGTCCGCCTGCGCCCGAGGCACGAAAAACCTCCATCTTTACATCGGCGGGGTTTATCTCAACTGTAATTTTATCGTCCAGCTCCGGCATTACCTCTAGCGAGGCAAAGCTTGTGTGCCTTCTTCCCGAAGAGTCAAACGGTGATATACGCACAAGGCGATGCACACCGTTTTCGCTGCGCAAAAAGCCGTACGCATTGTGCCCCTTAATTAAAATAGATGCACTTTTTAAGCCTGCCTCATCGCCGTCAAGGTAGTCTAGCACCTTAACCTCAAAGCCGTGGCGCGCCGCAAACCTAGTGTACATCCTGTACAGCATCTCTGCCCAGTCCTGTGCCTCTGTGCCGCCTGCGCCCGCGCATCTCCTCCACCTTGGCGCTAAGCTGCGCAACGCTCTGCTCTAGTTCTGCCTTTAGTTCCTCGTCGTCGCCCTCCTCGCACATCTCGCAGAGTGTCTGCGTATCGCTAAGCAGTGTCGTCAAGGCTGCGTAGTCCTCTATCTTTTGCTTTAGCTCGCCCATCTGCGCAAAAACTTTGCCAGAGTCCGCAGGGTTGTTGTAAAAAGACGGGTCCGAGCTTTTGTTCTCAAGCTCGTCAAGGCGCAATTTGCATCTATCAATAGCAAGTGCATCTGCAAGGTCGTGCACTGTCGGCTCAATCTCGCCTATTTGCCTTTTAATATCATCGATCAAAATCATTATTTATACCTCTATTCTCAAATTGTCTTTGTGCGCTTTAAAAATTGTGCCGCACCTTTAACAAATATATATTTTAATAATCTCTGTACAAAAAAGTTTCAATAATTTATACTGTTTTTAAAGAAATATTCACATTTATTTATTATAGTATTTAAAAAGATGATTGTAAAGCTATACAAATAAACAATTTTGGGTTATTATATAATGTAAGGCTATAAACCTTACACATATGCAGTTTACAAAAGAACGGAGTTACTGTTTAAATGATTGATTTTAAAGGGCACACATGTAGTATGTGCGATAAAAAATTTGCAAAAGGCGATGACATAGTTGTTTGTCCCGACTGCGGCACACCGTACCACAGGGCTTGTTATAAGGAAAACGGTGCCTGCCTACACGCCGAACAGCACAGCAGTGGATATGAGTACACACCGCCAAAAAGCGAACCAAAAGACAACAGATGTACAAACTGCGGCATGGACAACCCACAAAACAACTTGTTTTGCGAAAAATGCGGCAGCTCTTTGCGAGAGATAGACAAGCTTGCAAAAGAGCAACTTAAAGACGATACAAGCAATAAAATACCATTTAACGACGTCCCACCCGAGCCAAACCACAATCCTCTCGCTTCGCCGATGAGTGATTTTATGCGCATGGCTCCTATAGAAAAGGAGTACGACGGTATTGCCTCGTCCGATTGGATAAGATATATAGGCGCTTCTGCACCTTATTACCTCATGCAGTTTTCTCGCATGGACAGCTCTCCCTCCAAAAAAAAGACCACGTTTTGCTGGAGCGCACTGTTTTTTACCCCGTTTTATTTTGCATACAGAAAAATGTGGAGCTGGATGATGCTAAGCGTGCTTGGCTCTATAGTTGTAAGCATACCTGCATTTATATTAATGTTGCACGATTTAGGCTACTCAACAGGCATAAACACAGGTACTGCAATGTTTAGCACCGTTGCATTTTTATGCAGCCTATTAAGCTGGGGCATGAACATATTTTTTGCCCTGTTTGCGTTTTATTTGTTTAGACAGCACGGCATAAAAAAAATACACGCCTTAAAAGAAAAAAAATACGATGAACGCACATATTTTGAAAAGCTTGAAAAGGTGGGCAACCCCGGTATACTAGGCATTATCCTACTGTTTGTAGCAATATTTGCGGCGAGCTATCTGTTTGTTCTTCTCGTTGGTCCAGAGGCTATTATGACGCTATACAGCCTTTATTTATAAACAAATTCGGTTACTAAAAATTTTTTCGAGGTGAAGCATGAAAAAAATCAAAAAAGCTATTATCCCTGCGGCAGGCCTTGGCACACGTGTGCTGCCCGCAACAAAAGCAATGCCAAAAGAGATGCTGCCAATAGTTGACAAGCCTGCAATACAATACATTGTTGAAGAGGCTGTTGCGGCAGGCATTGAAGAAATACTTATCATTACAAGCCGTGGCAAATCTATAATGGAAGACCACTTTGACAGAGCCCCAGAGCTAGAGCACGCGCTTGAGCTTGGCAAAGAGGCCAAGGCACCATTTTTAAAAAGCTGTATCGACATAGCAAACCTTGCAGACGTATATTTTTTAAGGCAAAAAGAGACAAAGGGCCTTGGACACGCAGTGCTAAAGGCAAAAGCATTTACAAAGGATGAGCCGTTTGTTGTGCTGTACGGCGACGATGTTATAATGGGCAAAGACCCTGTTGCGGCACAGCTTTGCAGGGCGTACGAAGAGACAGGAAAGGCTTGTGTTGGCATCAAAGAGGTCGACAGTGAGTCCATACAAAAATATTCTTCTATGAAGCTTGACCACATAAGTAATAACATCTACAACATTACAGACATGATAGAAAAGCCGGCACCCGGCAAAGAGTTTAGCCTGTTTTCTATACTGGGGCGCTGCCTTTTAACGCCTGAGATATACGAGATAATTGAGAACACTAAGCCCGGCGCAGGCGGCGAGATACAGCTTACAGATGCAATGGCCGTGCTTGCAAGAAACGGCGGCATGACCGGCGTAGACTTTACAGGCAAGCGCTACGACATGGGCAGCAAACTTGGCATAATGCAAGCACAGGTAGAAACTGCACTAAAACATGGCGAAATAGGCGAAGACTTTAAAAAATATCTGCTTGAAATTGCCGCAACGCTTTAAGACAAAACAGCAAAACACTACATTTATTTAATATAATAAGCTCACTCTGCCGCATTTGACAAAATGTTTGCGGCAGGGTTTTTTTATGCAAAAATTTTGCCTGTTTTTATGCGCACAAAGAATAACACCCTTACCGGTTAAGGTAAGGGTGTTGTTCCTATATAATATAGAGGTTAAGGAGTGGTGTAAACCCCAAAATTACAGCTCTAGCAAAACCGTAATAGGAGGAGAGGAGGTTACACCTGATGAAAAAGTGCACTGGTAAGTTAACTTGTAACTATCTTGCAACTAAATTGTAACTCTTTTGAAACCATTTGTCAATACCTTTTTTAATATTTTTGTAATTATTTTGATACTTTTTCAAAAAAACTACTAAACACTGATGTTTATATGGTATTTATCGCCTGTAACTTTTTGCTGTCCTTCTTGAGAATACACTTCTTCATACATCATTATAAATGACGATGTTTCTTTTGGGACACAAAATAAAAGGTCATAAGTTGCCGCTTGCCCCGGCTTTAACGTCTCACTGCCGGGCATCATCTCGTCTGTAAACGCATCGTACACATATGCGGTTTCGGTGCCGGCATCATTGAGCAAAAGCACAAAATCACTGTCGTACATCTCTATATCGCTTGTAGTTGTATTGGTGTATGTTACATTAATCACAACTATTTTGTAATTTTCATCGCCCGGTATAAAATCGCTATAGGTGTCTGCGCTCTGTGCAGAATTAACTGTGAGCTCAAAAAACATAGTCGAAACGCTCTCGCCCACTGACGCTGTAATTATTTGTGGCTCTAAGGGCGCGGAGTCAACCTCGTCCTCTACACTGCTGCCACAAGCGGACAGCGATAAAGTTATTATAACTGTCGCCATTATAGCGGCAAGTAATCGCTCTATTTTCATAAATTAGTCCTCCGTTTCATACATTGATTAGTGTAACACGACACAGGGTAGTTGTCAAAAGTTAATTGTAATATATAGCAGCCTTCGGCCATGGGCGTGCGGATATATTACATTTACAACCTTTGTAAAAATTACGGCTTATAACAGCCGCTAAACTCGGAGGCAAAAATGCTTTTACAATTAAACGATATAGTGCACAAACTAATATGGGGCCCGGCGACACTTTTATTTTTTTGCGGATGCGGAATTTATATAAGTGTCAGGCTTAACTTTTTTCAATTAACACAGCTGCCCTTGTGGTTAAAAAACACATTGGGCACACTTTTTACAAAAAACGACAGCGCTAAAAAAAGTGGTGTGCACACAATAAGCGCATTTCAAGCCTTTACGTGTGCGCTTGCCGGCACGCTTGGCACGGGCAACATTGTAGGCGTGGCAACTGCCATAGCTGCCGGCGGCCCCGGCGCCGTTTTTTGGATGTGGGTGTCCGCCTTTTTTGGCATGATGACAGCTTATGCGGAGAATGTGCTTGGAATATTATACAGAAAAAAAGACAGTGACAGCAAATATAAAGGCGGCCCTATGTACTATTTAAGAGACGGGCTAAAAAGCAAGTTTGCGGCGACATCTTTTGCCGTTTTTGCAATATTGGCAAGCTTTGGCATGGGTAACATGACACAGTCAAACAGCATTGCACTGGCCTTAAACGACACTTTTGGCATACCTGTTATTGCGACAGGCATTATAACTTGCGCCGCCTTGGCCGCAATTGCACTGGGCGGCATTAAAAGGATAGGCCGTGCAACCGCCATATTAATACCGGCAATGGCAACTCTTTATATCTTAGGCTGTGTGGCCATAATTATAATGTTTCGTCACAATATATTATCGGCTTTTGCAGCTATATTTAACGGTGCATTTAATTTGCGCAGCGCCGCTGGCGGTGCGCTTGGGTACACTGTATTGTCTGCAATGCGCTTTGGCATTGCGCGCGGTGTTTTTTCTAACGAGGCAGGGCTTGGTAGCAGCGTATTAATACATTCTTCCAGCAATGTAAAAGAGCCTGTAGAGCAAGGCATGTGGAGCATTTGCGAGGTTTTTGTAGACACCATTGTGATGTGTACGCTCACCGCACTCTGCATACTTACAACAGGCGTTTTTGACGGCACGTTAAACGGCGCTGTGCTTGTTGCAAACGCATTTTTTGCTGGGTTTGGGCCTATGGGCAGTGTGTTTTTAAGCGTAGCCGTAACGCTGTTTGCTTTTTCTACACTGCTTAGCTGGAGCTATAACGGCCAGCTTGCAACGCAATATCTTTTTGGCACAAGAGCCTGCACAATCTACAGGGCAGTTTTTATTGCGCTTGTGCCTATTGGATGTATAACACAGCTTGACATTGTGTGGAGCATTAGCGACACATGCAATGGGTTTATGGCACTGCCAAACCTATTTGGCGTTTTATTTTTAAGCGGCCAAGTTTTTAAGGAGACAAGGCGTTATTTACAGCGCCGCAAAAATAAGCACCATAAAAACTGCAATATACTTTACATTATACAAAATTAATATCTCCGGCCACTCATTATTATGCGCACAGCACAGCCTACAACAAAAAATTTGCGTGGCAATTATTTTCACTTTGTTAGCCCTGCTTTGTGCGCCAATCCTTATATCAAGCTAAATAATATACATTATACTGTGAAGTTTAAATTTCAATTTGGTTACAAATATTTAAAAGTAACAAATTCCATGTTATAATTAACCCAACTGTCAAAAGCAAAATAATATGGAGTTGCCGATGTTAATTAAAAAAACTGCAAAAAAACATATAAGGCTTAAGTATATCCTCTTTCCCGTTTATTTTATAGCGTCTGTAATGTGGATGGAAATTATACTTAAATGGTGGTCTACCGACATTTTTATCGACGTCGGGCTGTTGTATACATTTTTATTTTCTGTGCCGCTCGGCATAGGATGTGCCTTTTTATGCTCTTTTTTTAAAAGGAGAACATGCCGAAAATTGACAATAATAATTTTATCTATACTGTCGCTTTATTACATGACACAGATGGTATACTATAATATTTTTAAGTCGTTTTACATGCTTGAGGCCGCCGCACTGGCGCACAACGCCTTTACGCAATATTACCGCGAGGGGTTTTTAAGCCTTGCCAACTCTTTGCCCGGGCTTTTTATTTTGTCTATGCCTTTAATCCTCGTCTGCTTTTTCAGTCGCTTTGCCGCAAAAAGCCCTACCATAAATACAGCTTTACAAAACAGCAAAGGCTCGAAAGCTCCTGCCGGCAGTAACGAAGCGCCACAAAAAAACAGCACCATTTCTTTTTTTACCGCTTCAAGGCTCGGCAAAAAAATGTACCCAAACTCAATAAAAAGGTACACCCTGCTGCTATTTGGTTTGCTAATTGCCACACAATTCGCGGCAACTATCGCCGTCACTAACGATGAAAGCGGTATTCTATCGCCAAAAATGCTATATACCGAGGCTTGGACTCCACAGCTGTCGGCCGAGACTTTTGGCCTTTTTACTACTGCGCGCATAGAGGTGAAAGGTCTGTTTTCAACTGCGCAACAACCTACCTCTCAGCCTGCAATTCAGCCTGAGGTCGGCTCAAACGCCGATGGACTACATGGTGATGAGCAAGATGAAAATGGCGAAAACTCGCAATCGGCCTCGTCTGTATACTACAGTGCAAATGTGTTAGACATCGACTTTAGCTCTTGGTCTTTGCAGGAATTGGACCCCACTTTAAAATCTATGCACGACTACTTTGCCCTGCGTGAGCCAACTTATCAAAACGAATACACCGGTATTTTTGAGGGCAAAAACTTAATATTTATAACCGCCGAGGCTTTTTGGGAGTACGCCGTAAACGAGGAGTACACCCCCACTTTGTACAAGCTTGCAAACGAGGGCTTTGTGTTCGAAAACTTCTACAACCCACTGTGGTGGAAGTCCACCATCGACGGCGAATTTGTAGTATGCACAGGCCTTTTGCCGCAGAGCACCGAGATGTCTTTTTTAGAGTCGGGCGAGAACTCGATGCCCTTTACAATGGGCAACGCTCTGAGAGATGAAGGCTATACAACTCGCGCATATCACAACCATACATATAATTATTACGATCGTGATATCTCGCACCCAAACCTTGGGTATGACTACTACGGCATAGGTAACGGCCTTGACGTACAAGAGACATGGCCTGAATCTGACCTTGAGATGATGGAGGAGACAATACCGCTTACGCTAAGTGGCGACATGCCGTTCCATAACTATTATATGACGATTAGCGGCCACTTAAATTATTCTTTTGTAGGCAACGCCATAGCATATAAAAACATGCAAGCGGTAGAAGACCTAGACATGAGCGAAGAGGCAAAGGCATATATTGCGTGCCACATTGAGCTCGACAAGGCGCTTGAATACATTTTAGAAGAGCTTGAGGCGGCAGGGCAACTTGAAAACACTGTCATTTGCATGTCGTCCGACCACTACCCGTACGGACTAACCTCCGACGGCCTTAACGAATTTTACGGCGGCGTAATTGACACTGATTTTGAAATTTATCGCAGTCCGCTAATAATTTGGTCTGCCGATATGCAAAACGAGCCTGTTATTATTGAAAAAAACTGCTCTTCGCTTGACGTACTGCCAACGCTGCTGAACTTATTTGGTGTAGAGTACGACTCTCGCCTTTTGATGGGCCGCGATATTTTGTCCGACAGCGATGGGCTTGCTGTGTTCTCCAACGGCAGCTTTATTACAGACTTAGGATCTTATAATGCGCGCACAGACGAGTGGACGCCCAGCACAAGTGAGCAGGTTTCCTCACAATATGTGCTGGACACATTTAACGATATTCAGGACATGTTTACATATTCTACGCTCATTATCGACACCGATTACTACGCCGAATTAGGGCTTACTGTTACACAAAATTAAGTTGTTTTAAAAAGTGCGTATTTACTTTTTATGCTTGTTGTGGTTTAATAGAGTTGATACGAAAATTTTTAGAGAACTTACTTAAAAGGGGTGTACATGCCTGCTATGGAGCATAAATTATTCGAACCCAGAAAAGCGCTCAGTGTAAATGGGCTGTATTCTGTCCATTACTTTGAATATTCAAACACATACTCTTTTGATGGCGAGAGCCACGACTTTTGGGAGTTTTTATACGTTGATAAAGGTGTGGTAAAAGTTACCGCCGACGGCACAGAGTTGACATTAAAAAAAGGGCAAATAATTTTTCACGCACCGGGAGAATTCCACACGGTACATGCAGACGGCGTTATAGCGCCAAACCTTGTCGTGTCAGGTTTTTCAGCAAAAGGCGATGCTATGTCGTATTTTGTTGGCAAGGTGCTAAGTGTGTCGGATGCTGAAAAAGCATTGATGGCTAAAATTGTGCAGGAGGCGGACAACGCATTTTCTACACGATTAGACGACCCCACAACTACAAGCCTTGAGCGCAAAGACAATGCTCTTTTTGGCGCAGAGCAGCTAATTACGCAATTTATTGAGCAATTGCTTATAAATTTTTTGCGCAAAAACAACGAAAATTGCGAGGACAAACAGGTAAGCTACATAAGAAAAAACAGCCAAGATGAGTTTATAAAAAAAATTACAGAATATTTAGAGGCCAATTTATACAGGCAGCTTACACTTGCCGACATATGCAAAGACAACCTTGTGGGGCGCAGCTATTTACAAAAAATATTTAGAGAGAAAACTGGCGGCGGCGCCATGGAGTACTTTGGCCGCCTTAAAATAAGTGCGTCTAAAACCATGATGCGCGAGGGCACAAGTAATTTTACTGAAATTGCGTCACTTTTGGGTTATAACTCCATACATTATTTCTCTCGACACTTTAAAAAAGTAACAGGCATGACGCCGAGCGAGTACGCGTCCAGCATAAAAGCTTTTACAGGCGGCGCCACTAAATCGTCGCAAAAAAAAGACAAACCTTAAGCTATGTGCCCTGTTTGCATTTATATTATTTATCAGCGCCTGTATTTGGCGCTGATTTTTTAATTTAAAAGCTGTGGCATTGCCGCTTATTTTAGCTGTACTGTTTTGTAATTATTTGTACATAAAAAGTTAATTGTGATTTTATTAAAATATGATATAATAATATTTATATGATTAAACATGGGCTAGCACTTACATTTTAGTGAATTTTCGATTTTGTTTTAATGCTACCGCTATAACCCTTTTACTATTTTAATACTACCTAATCAACGAAAGGCGTCTATTTTATGGAGCTAAGAAACGTTATTTTACCCCTAAATTATTTTAAAAAACTATTTAGCGCCGATCCCGAAAAAATACTGCCCTACCCTGTACTGACACAAAAACCCGAGCCATGCGACACGTCTTGCACGCCTATTACTAGGTGTACCCCCGAGCAGGTAGGCGTTAGCACTGATGTATTAAGCGATTTTTTGTGCAATATTTCAAAAATACCTCAGTACGACATACACACCATAATGGTATTAAGGCACGGTAAAATTATTTTTGAGGGCGAGTTTAAACCTTATGATAGAAATTGTTGGCATGTAAGCCACAGCCTTTGCAAGACTATTGTTGGCATTGCCATCGGCATGCTTATAGAGGACGGCTTGCTGTCATACGACGAGCTTTTGTGCGATATTTTCCCTGACAAATGCTCTTTTTTAACATCTAAACGGATAAAATCTATCAACATTGAGCACCTGTTAAGCATGCGCAGCGGCGCCAGCTTTGCAGAGATAGGCTCTGTCATTGAGAAAGATTGGGTGTCTGCGTTTTTTTCTTACGATGCACTTTTTGACCCCGGCACAAGGTTTAATTATAACAGCATGAACACATATATGCTGTCGGCCGTAGTGCTTAAAAAGACGGGGCTATCTTTAACGCAGTATTTAACGCCACGCCTATTTGAGCCGCTCGGCTTTGGCAAGACAGTATGGGAAAAATGCCCACTCGGCATTGAAAAAGGCGGTTGGGGTATGTATATTTTGCCCGAAGATGCCGCAAAGTTGGGCGTGCTACACTTACAGGGTGGGCGCTGGGAAGTTGACGGCAAAATGGTGCAGCTTGTTAGAGAAAGCCACATTACAAGTAGCGTTAAAGACTACTCACCGTCAGAATTTGAGTTTGGCTACGGTTACCAAATGTGGATAGACAGGGCTAACAGCGGCTATATTTTAAATGGACTTTTTGGCCAAAATGTTATTGTATCGCCCGAGCTGGATGTTGTTGTGGCAATGACCGGCGGCTGCCCCGATACCCTTGCACTGACAACTACTGCAAGCGCAATAGCCGCCTTTTATAAAGATGTGCGAGAGCGTAAAAATCTAGGCAAAAAGCAAACCTTAAAGAGCAAAAACCGGCTTAACTTTATACGCTCCGAGCTGGAATTTTCAAAAATCGCACCAAACCCCGACAACATTACAGCATTTAAAGCCAAGAAATTTATTCGCACCACAATGCATAACATCATTGCAAAGCCCCACAAAAGCTTTGAAAAACACTGCAATGCGCTAAACGGCAAAGTGTTTATATTTCAAAAGTGCAAGTCCGGCCTTTTACCTGTAATTTTAAGCTGTATGAACAATGCTTACTCAAAAGGGCTTGTGCAAATTAAGTTTTCTTATGCAAACGACACGCTAACTATACACTGGTACGAAGACGAAACAGTGCACCTATTGCCAATAAGTTACAATCAGCATACCCACTCTATGCTTAATTTTGGCGGCAATATTTTCAAAGTTGCCACAAGCGGCTACTTTACAACCGACGAAGATGACAACAATGTTTTAAAGGTTGATGTCAATTTTATCGAGAGCAGCAGCACACAAAAAATTAAGTTTTTCTTTTTGCGCAGCAACTTACAAATACAGTTAAACGAAACTCCAAACCTTATTGATATTATGGATAAGGCGAAAAAATCAATTCGCCTTAACTCACCGCACAACACCTCTTTTATAATGAACAACAAGTATATCAACAAGGTTATTGGCAATATTTGCAGGCCGCAATACACCAGCATATCTACCGACACAAAGCAAAATCAGCCCAGCCAATAATTATTAATACTAGCCCTATAATTGCAACATGCGTTTATAGGGCTAGCATTAAAACAATAAAAAAATTCGTCAAAGGTCTTGACAAATTGCGCTTTTTTTTGTATCATATATTAGATGGTGATTGAAACAGCACACAATGTTATGTTTCGCTTTTGTCATTTTATATTTATAGGGGTATAGCTCAGTTGGTAGAGCAGCGGTCTCCAAAACCGCGTGTCGAGGGTTCGAATCCTTCTGCCCCTGCCACGTCGTCACTCACTTCATTAAGTGGGTGACGATTTTTTTCATTTATATAAATCATCTAAACGCACGGCGCACCGCCGCGAGCTAACTTTAGTTCGCGGCTTTTTCGCGGCTTTTTCAATCCTCTCGCACGTCATATTTTTTTGCATTGCTAATTAATCAAAAAAGTAATATAATAAATGTAACACAGTTTTTACAATATAACGACATTTTTTATTTTGCATTAACATAGAGGAGGGCAAAAATGAAAAGAGTAACTTTACTAGACGGCGCACTTGGAAGCAACCTAATGCACCATAACAATAACGAGGGCGTGCATGGCTGTAACTTTACACACCCCGACTTAGTTTATAAGTTGCACTGCGCATATATAGAAAACGGCAGTGAAATTATATGCAGCAATACATTTAGCGCAAACAGCCTTGTTATTAATGAGCATAGCGAATTTACAACGCCGCAAGCTGTGAGCGCCGGCGTAGAAATTGCACTTAGCGCCGCACAAAAATATAATGACATACGTGTTGCACTGGACGTAGGCCCCCTTACCGAGCTGCTTGAGCCGTACGGAGACCTCGAAGAGGAGCAGTGCAAAAAACTTTATGAGGAAATAATTACAGCGGGCGTAAAAAGCGGTGCACAATTAATTTTTTTCGAGACATTTATAGACCTTGAAATGCTTAAAATTGCTGTAAATTGTGCGCTGAAATTAGCGCCTAACTTGCCCATTTATTGCAGCATGAGCTTTTTGCCCGTGGGAAAAACCTTTATGGGACAATCTGTTCAAGACATGGTGCAAAGCCTAGAGCCTCTTGGCGTTTCAGCCATTGGCTTAAACTGCTCTATGGAGCCTTTACAGTCTTTACCCGTTGCAAAAATGTTTAGAGAATTTACCGATTTACCTCTTATTTTTAAGCCTAACGCAGGCCAGCCGCAAGCCACTTTAGACGGCTTTATCTATGAGGAGCCACAAATTTTTACCAAAGAAGTTTTACCAATAGAAGAACTTGGCGGCAACTTGCTTATAGGCGGCTGTTGTGGCACTACCCCACAGCACATAAAAGATTTAAAAAATGCGCTTAGGCATCTGTAATTTAACTGACATTGCGGTAGCTACCTGCAAGACTATCTTTGTAAATTTGCAGGTAATATATTATGTAATTTTTTACACCGCTAAAAGTTTTAAGACAATAAAGTGCAGCAAGGCAAGTCTTTTCCCTTGCGCTGTGCGCTGACACAGTTTTCGGGCTTTTAGCTACATAAAAAATGGGTGGTATTGCATCGGCTCTAGGGTGGCAATGCTTGAACACACGGAGGTAAAAATGAAAAAATTTTTGATTGCCTTATTGGTTGTTTCACTCACTTTTTTTTGCGCGTGCAACAACACAGCTACAACAGGAGGTACACAAATGTATAACAGCAGCGATGATAGCACGGCGGTTAGCACCCCTGATACAAGCAGTAGCTTTGCAAATGACACAAACAGCACGGCGCTAGCTACAAGCCGGGTTGAGCCTTTGCCAAACATCGATTACAGCGCCTACAAAAATTTGATAGATGCCAAAATTGAAGAATACGGAAATTCTACCACCACGCTTGAATACGAAAGTGAAAGAAGCCAAATATATGAGGCCCACGGGCTGATTTACACCCACCTTGTAGACCTTGACAACGACGGAATTTATGAGCTTATTCTGGCTAATGCCGACAAAGGTGAGCTGTTGCAAAACACTTGGTCCGGCTACAGTGGCAAGCCAATTGAAATATACGCTTTAGACGACGACGGTCAAGCCGTTTTTATAGGAGCTACAGGCCCTATTATTGACTCTGTGCACAGCTACGGCGGTTTTACTTACGTTGTTGGCTATACATTTGTAGACGGTGCAGCCTACATAGGCGAGGGTATTCAAAATAACTCTATACAAAAAACTTATTACAGATACACAAAAAACGGCTTAATAGCCGAAAAGCACTTTGAATTTGAGCCTATAATGGGCACAAACTCCGTTATTACATCAATTGATGGAGAATTTGTGAGTGAGGGTGAATTTAAACAAGAGATTGAGCGTTTTAATAGCAGCGAGACAAACCACTATTTTTCCGGCCTTTATAAAGAGGACATAGATGCGTTGAAATCCATTAACTCAAGCACAATGCAAATAATAAACAGCTCCGTCTCTTAAAAAATTAAGACAGACCATATAAAAACAATCGGCAGTTGAAAAACTGCCGATTGTTTTTATTTATTTGATTAATTTAATGATATATCCAGTTATTTTTTAGACTCACTGCTCAGGTGTACACGTATAAGCGCCCTGCTTAAACGAGCCTTAGCACGCTCAACTTCTTTTGCACTTTGCGCCTCGTCAAGCATTCTTTGCGCCTCTTCTTTTGCCTGTACAGCACGCAAATTGTCTATATCTTCTTCCCACTCAAACGTGGTGGCAATAAGGCGCACAACATTATCCACAATGCTAAGCATACCGCCGCTACAAGCTGCCCTGCGCACAGATTCTCCATTGCGCACACGCACAACACCCGTAGAAAGCGCCGTAAAATACTTTGAGTGGTTAGCCATAATGCATACATCGCCATCTATTGCCCTTGCAATAACCTTTTCGGCAGTTCCGTTATAAAACTCGCCGTCAGGCGTTGCAATATGCAGTGTAAAGGTATTCAAATGCTCACCGCCCTTACATATTTTTTGCTTTTTCTACTACGTCGTCAATTGTGCCGGCAAACAAAAATGCAGATTCAGGTATATTATCATGCAAGCCGTCAAGTATCTCTTTAAATCCGCGCACGGTCTCTTTTAATGGCACGTATCTGCCTTCCATGCCTGTAAATTGCTCTGCAACGCTAAACGGTTGTGATAAGAACCTTTGAATTTTTCTAGCCCTTACAACTGTTAGCTTGTCGTCTTCGCTAAGCTCGTCCATACCCATGATGGCAATAATGTCTTGCAACTCTTTATGGCGTTGCAAAACTTGCTGTACCCTTCTTGCAACTTCGTAGTGCTCTTGCCCTACTATGTCGGGCGCAAGTATGCGAGAAGTAGAATCAAGCGGATCAACGGCCGGGTAAATACCTAGCGACGCTATCTCACGAGACAAAACTGTCTTTGCATCAAGATGGGCAAATGTTGTTGCAGGCGCGGGGTCAGTCAAGTCATCGGCAGGCACGTAAACGGCCTGAACTGACGTGATAGAACCATTTTTTGTAGAGGTAATACGCTCTTGTAGCGCACCCATTTCTGTTGCAAGTGTTGGCTGATAACCAACGGCTGAAGGCATACGTCCAAGCAGCGCCGAAACCTCTGAGCCCGCCTGTGTAAAGCGGAAGATGTTATCAATAAATAATAGAACGTCTTGATTTTCACGGTCACGGAAGTATTCCGCCATTGTTAGGCCCGAAAGCGCAACGCGCATACGTGCTCCAGGCGGCTCATTCATCTGGCCAAAAACAAGCGCTGTCTTCTCAATAACGCCGCTTTCTTTCATTTCGTTGTAAAGGTCGTTACCCTCACGGGTGCGCTCGCCAACGCCTGTAAATACAGAGAGTCCACCGTGCTGTTTTGCAACGTTGTTAATAAGCTCCTGTATCAAAACTGTTTTGCCTACGCCCGCGCCGCCAAAAAGGCCTATTTTACCGCCCTTTGCGTACGGTGCAATAAGGTCAACAACTTTAATGCCCGTCTCAAGTATCTCTGTTGTAGACGACTGCTCGTCATAAGACGGCGCAGCCCTGTGTATCGGCCATCTCTCCTCTGCTTTTGGCGGCTCTATATTGTCAACAGGGTCGCCCAGAAGATTGAAAATACGTCCTAGTGTCTCTTTGCCAACGGGCACTGTAATTGCCTTGCCTGTGTCTGTAACAGTTGCCCCTCTAACTAGACCGTCTGTACTTGACATGGCTATGCAGCGCACAACGTTATCGCCTACGTGCTGTGCAACTTCCATAGTAATTGTATCGTCGCCGTGCTGCACTGTAAGTGCGTGCAATAGCTCCGGCAGCTGCCCATTTGCAAACTGCACGTCAAGCACTGGCCCTATAATTTGTGTTATTGTGCCGGTGTTTTGATGGTCCATATTGTAATCTCCATTCTGCCGCAAATTTTACACGCTTAACCTTCCCCTTCACTTTGCGGCAAATAAAGGTCTATCACAGCCGCACAAAACAGCGTACAGCCGTGTATTTTTACTTTAGCTATTGTAGCTTTTGCACAGTTTAATTTACAAATAAGCCTACGCCTCTGCACCCGCTACAATTTCTGTAATCTCCTGTGTTATGCTGCTCTGTCTTGCACGGTTATACTGCAAAGACAGCGTTTCAATCATATCTTTTGCGTTTTTGCTCGCGGCATCCATAGCCGCGCGGCGCGCGCCAAACTCGCTGGCAGAGCTCTCTGCCAAGGCGCCATACAAAACACCGCCCACATACTGTGGCACTATTGCGTTGTACACGCTCTCGCAAGATGGCTCATACATAATAAGCGCCTCTGCGGAGTTTTTGGCCTCTTCGCGCACAAAGCGTATTGGCAAGGCCTTAAACACAGCAGGCTGCTGCGATAACATTGAAACAAAGTTTGTATAACCTAAATAGAGCTCGTCAAATTCTCCCCGCAAATACATTTTGCAAAGCATTTTGCCAATAGAAAAGCAGTCGCCAAGGCTTACGTCCTCTGCAATAGAATACTCCTCAGAGACAATTTCAATGCCCCTGCGCTTGCAGTATTCCACCGCCCGTTTGCCTATTGGCAGTGCGCAAACTGTCTTGTCGCTTGCGTGTGCCGCAACCATTTTAAAGACGTTTGTGTTATATCCGCCCGCAAGGCCCCTGTCGCCGGCAATAACAACATAACAAGCTTTTTTAAGCTCTCTCGTTTGCACATAAGGCGAGGAGAAATCTGTATTGCTGTATGCTATGTTGTTTAGTGTGGCGTGTAGCTCTGTAAAATACGGGCGAGAGTTTTCGGCCTTTTCTTTTGCTTTGCGCAATTTTGAGGACGCAACAAGCTCCATGGCTTTTGTGATTTGCATGGTGCTCTCGACACTTTTTATGCGTATCTTAATGTCCTTCATGGACGAAGCCGCCATGTCACGCATCCCCTTTCATCAGTGAGTGCTAATAAAACGCTCTGTAAATTCTTTTAACGCCTTTTCAAGCACCTGCTGTGTATCTTTAGACAGCTCGCCTGTCTCTTTTATAGGTTTTAGCACACTGTCAGAGTAAAGATTATCCATCTCCTCAAACAGCTCTGCCTCATACTCTTTAATTTGGTCAACCTGCACACCGTCTAAATACCCGTTTATAACGGCAAAAAGTATGCAAACTTGCTTGTCTACATCAACCGGAGAGTTGCGGTCTTGCTTTAGCACTTCCACAACACGCTCGCCCTGTGCAAGGCGGCGCTTTGTATCGGCATCAAGGTCTGAGCCAAACTGAGCAAAGCTCTGCAATTCTCTAAACTGCGAGTAAACAAGTTTTAACGTGCCGGCAACCTTCTTCATCGCCTTAATTTGCGCGTTACCGCCAACACGAGAAACCGAGATGCCCGGGTTTACAGCAGGGCGAATACCCGAGTAGAAAAGCTCTGTCTCAAGGAATATCTGTCCGTCTGTAATGGAGATAACGTTTGTTGGGATATATGCCGAAACGTCACCGGCCTGTGTTTCTATAATTGGCAGAGCCGTTAAGCTACCGCCGCCAAACTCCGGCGCAATGCGTGCTGCACGCTCCAAAAGGCGGCTGTGTATATAGAAAACGTCGCCGGGGTACGCCTCGCGTCCCGGTGGGCGGCGTATTAGCAGCGACAGTGCACGGTATGCAACTGCGTGCTTCGACAAGTCGTCGTACACAATTAAAACGTCTTTGCCCTGTGCCATAAAATGCTCGCCTATTGTACAACCTGTGTATGGCGCAATATATTGTAGCGGCGACAGCTCTGAAGCCGATGCCGAAACAACAATGGTGTAATCCATTGCACCGTTAACCGTAAACATCTCAACAAGTTGTGCAACTGTAGATTGTTTTTGACCAATGGCCACGTAAATACAAATTACGTCTTTGCCTTTTTGGTTGATAATAGTATCGGTAGCTATGACAGTTTTACCCGTCTGCCTGTCGCCGATAATAAGCTCGCGCTGGCCCCTGCCTATGGGTATCATGCTGTCGATAGCCTTGATACCTGTTTGCAATGGCACCGTAACGCTTTTGCGCTCAATAATACCTGCCGCCGGAGACTCGATAGGGCGCACTGCCTGCGTTTCTATCTCCGCCTTGCCGTCAATAGGCATTCCAAGTGCATTTACAACACGGCCTATCATCTCGTCGCCAACCGGCACCGAAACAACTTTACCTGTGCGTTTTACAACGTCGCCCTCTTTAATGCCGGCGTCGTTGCCCAAAATAACAATGGCAACGCTATTTTCTTCTAAGTTTAGCGCCATGCCAAACTCGCCGTTGTCAAACTCTACAAGTTCGTTTGACATACAGCGGTCAAGACCGTAGGCACGTGCGATACCATCGCCAACCATTATTACAGTACCTGTCTCTGCTGTCTCTATTTGTGTCTCGTAATTTTTTATTTGAGACTTAATGATTTTGCTTATATCTTCCGGTTTTAACTGCATTGTCTCACCTGCTTTCCGTGAGTTAATTTTTTATATTGTGCCAAAAAGCACAAATCTTACATCACATTTATTGCATTAAAATATTATGCAAAGCCTCTAACCTGCCGGCGGTTGTACCGTCTACCTCTTTGCCACCGTAAATTAGCTTTACACCGCCAAGCAAACCCTCGTCAACAACATTTAAAAGCTCCACTGTCTTGCCGGTGTCACTTTGCAATTTGTTTTTAAGCGCCTCGCTCTGCTCTTTTGTCAATTTTACGGCAGTCTTAGCCGTAACGGGCAGTATGCCAAATGCCTCATACATAGAGTCTTTAAAAACATTGCGGCAAGCCGGCAATATGTTAAGTGCCGATTTCTCCAGCAATATTTTACAAAAATTAAGCACATTTTTGTCGATGCTGCTACTAAAAGCCTTGTCTAAAAGGCCTAGACGCTCTGATTTTTGTATAGCAGGGTTAGACAGCAAGTTAAGGTAATCTTTATTGCCTGCCAAAATTTCACACACTGCATCTAAATCGCCCATGTATTGCTTTTCTTTTTTTTCTTCCTCGGCAAGCGTGTAAAGCGCTATGCCATATTCTTTTGCGCCCGCCATCATGATGCATCACCGACGTTTTCGATAAAGTCCTCGATTAGCTTTTTATGCGTTTTTGAGTCAATCTCTTTTTCAACAACTTTGCCTGCTATGTTAAGCGCTATGCTCGCAATGTCACCTTTAAGTTCTGCTGCGGCTCTGCGCTGCTCGCTCTCAATGTCTTCCCTTGCCTTTTGCTTAAGCGCTGTAACCTCTGCGCGTGTTGTATTAAGCATTTCCTCGCTGCGCTGTGTGGCGCGTGCTGTTGCTGTTTTTACAATATCTGCCGCCTCTTCTTTAGCGTTTACAAGGCTTTTTTCATACTCGTCACGCATTTCCTCGGCACTTGCCTGTGCTTTTTCTGCCGCGTCATACTGTGTGTCTATTTGTGCACGGCGTTTTTCAAGCACCTCCATTACCGGCTTAAACAAAAACTTTTTAAGGCCAAGCGTAAGCAGTAACAAGTTAACCAGTGCTGTTATAGAGTTCCACGGCATCAATGCAACCAGCGACTGAAAGTTATCCATTTTGTCCCCCCCTTTTAGGGTAAAGTAATTATTTTGTTTGCCGCACTGTAAAAAGCACAGGCAAACCTACGGCGCAAATCGTCTTGCACCGCAAAAGGTAATAGGTATTATCCTAACAAATTAATAAACATGCCCGGAGCCAAGAACAATAGCATTAGGCCTGTAACAAAGCCGTAAATACCTGTTGTCTCTGCAATAGCACAACCTAAAAGCATTGTAGATGTAACGTCGCCTTTTGCCTCAGGCTGACGTCCAATAGCCTCACAAGCTTTACCTACTGCGTAACCTTCACCAATACCGGGGCCTATACCTGCCATAAGTGCCAAACCTGCGCCTATTGCGCAACCTGCTAAAACTATTGCTTTTTCCATAATACAAATTGCCTCCCATTTAATTATAATTGTTGTTATTTAATATGTTCGTTGTAATCCGGAGGTGTTGACAAACAAAGACTTTGCAAAAACCATGGCAAAATTTTGTCAGACAAGACAAAAAACAAAAGAAATCCTGAGCGCATTAATTTATATCTTTGTAAAGTACAACGATAATTTTGCCGACGCTTTTTATCAAGGCGCCTTTGCCAATATCTCCAATCTTCAAAGCACATATTTATCTTATAAGCCGACTCCGTCGACAAGGTTTGATTTTTTACTCCTCTGCCGCATTTGCGATATATAGCGTTGTCAACATGCAGAAGATGAACGCCTGCATAAAGGCAGAGAATAAATCGAAGTAGACCGACAGCACTGCCGGCACACCGACTTGCAATAGCGGAATTTGCGCCATAACTTCACCGAGCAAGCCCGGCAAAATGCCAAACAAAGCAGCGGAAGCCGCAGCCAATGCCGCATATAAAAGAGCCGTAATAACGCTGCCCGAAACTATGTTACCAAAGTGACGAAACGCCATGGAAATAGGCGTTGAAAACTCTGACAGTATGTTAAAAGGAGTTAGCACGGCAATGGGCTTAGTAAAGCCTTTCATGTAGCCAAATACGCCGCTTGTGCGTATTTTTGTGTAAGTGATAAGCACAAACACAAGCACCGCCCACGCCATTGTTGTAGATAAATCGCTCGTGGGTGGGTAAAGGGTAAAAAGGCTTAAAAGGCTTGATATGACAGATGCGCCAAACAGCGCTGCAACAAATGGCGTATAGTGTGCAAACTTTTCGCCCATGTTGCCGTTTACAAATTTTTGCGCGGTTTCCACTAAAAGTTCCGCCACAATTTGCCTTTTTGTAGTTGGTTTAACTTGCAAGTTGCGTGTGAGCCAAAAGCAAATACCCAAAATTAAAATTAAGACAATAAAGCTGTTTACTATCGTCTCTGTGATAGGTATGCCGCCCAAAATAGGTATGGTATAGTAAATTTGCGCGCCGGTAATTTCTATATTCATTTTTTCACATCACCCTTTTTTGCACTTTATTTTAATTGTTAATTTACGTATCGTTCAGTTTTTATTTACAGCAAAGCCTCTTTAGCAAAACTTTGTTTCTGTCTTTAATAAAATGCCACAGCTTAAAAGTCCGAGCTCTCGTCATCGTAGTCCTCGTCGCTGTAATCTATGTATTTGCTCTTGTCCACCTTAGAATAATCGGGCTTATATATGCCCATTATTTGCATTGCCGCTATTGTTATGCGCGGAAAAAACACGGGCAGTATAACGGCAACCCACATAAAGTAATCAATGTTGATGCCCACTGCAACAATTGCAATAAGCGCGAGCATCCTAAGGCTGTACGACAGCTGCAACTTTAGCTTATTGCGCTTTTCGGTGTCGGGCTTGTCCGCTATTTTTTGCACTGTCAGCGCGAGTAAAAAAAAGTTGCCAACGGCCACGCCGCAACCAACTAACGTGCCTAAAAGCACCGTTATATCCCACTGCCCCAATATTAAAAACACTATGTTCATAATAACCGCAAGTATAAGTGTGCCCAACGTAATGCGTATCGTCTCTCTCGCCACTGCCTCTTGCAATTTCATTCAAGCTTACCTCTCAATTCGTCGGGTACTGTCAAGTCCCGATTTTTATCTGTTTTTTGGTTTTTATTTAGCACATATTTTGAAAAAGTTATAAAGGAGCACACGGCAGCGCCCATGCCAAGCAGTATTGCCGGAAGGTAAAACCAATTACCTAAAATACCGTTTGACACAAGCAAGTTTGCGCCTAAAATTGTAAGCACAATAGGCGTTGCAATAGAGAGCCCTACCTGTGATAAATAAGACAGACCCTGTGCAATGCCAAACCATTCTTTCTTTTTCACACAAACTCCAATCACTATGCTCAAAGTATAAAAATTCACTTTACTAGTATAAGTATAACAAAATTATTACATTAAAACAATATGCATAATTAACAGATACGCACAAGTATTTGTCACAATGTTACACAACATAATCAATAAAGATTAAAATAATCAACGCAAAATCATCAGGTATTGTTTTTACTTACTGTAAGCGCGGCAATTGCGCCAAGTATGCCTATAAGCACCAACATAAGCGAAACACTAAAGCTGTAAAAGCTAAAACCACTTATAGCATTAAATAACATTTGCACCACCTCTGTACACGTGCACAGCAAAAATGCACACAGGCCGCTAACGGCTAATTTTGCGCCGTTTTTTGGCGACGGCTCGTTGTGCAAAAAGCCGATAAGAACGGTTAAAAAAGCGAGCGCTGCAAGCGCAGAGCACACAGGCAATATATACATTATTCTGTTCATGCTGACAGGGTTTTCGGTATAGCGCAGTGCGGACAAAAGGCAAAATGCCACAATGCTTAAAAAGCCTAGCATGCGCACAGGGTCCCTTTTGCATACAAACACATATTTTTTTACGGCCACAACAAGGCAAAACACATAAAAAATTAAAAGGGCAAATGCAAACGCAAGGCGCACCGTAAGCGCAAATGTTATAGACGCACTGCCACTTTCCACGTGTCCAAAGTTAGTTGTGGGCGTAAAGTACTGCGCAAATGCGCGGCTAACCGCAAAAGCTCCCGCAAAAAATGCCGCACCGCCTATAGCATAAAAAAACTTTGGCACAGGCAGTTTAAGCTCTTGCACGGGCTCGTTGTATGCATATTTTTTACCTAATATATAAATTGTAATTATTGCTGCAAGCAGTGCACCGTATCTTATCCATACGCTTCCTACCGTCACAAATCCCGTTTGTATATCGATAAAAAATATTAAATCTATAAGATTAAACACACACAGGCCCAAACTTATTATTATAGCCGCAAAACATGCGCTACGCTTCATTATCTCTCCTCCAGCGGGGTGTAATTTTGGTCTTTGCCCGTATATTTATATGCCGGGCGTATTATTCGGCTTGAGAATACAACTTCCTCAACTCTATGCGCACACCAGCCGGCAATTCTGCTTATGGCAAAAAGTGGCGTGTGCAAGTCCTCGCTTATGCCGAGCATTTTATAAATCAGTCCACTAAATAAGTCCACATTGGCGCATACATCTTTGCCGCCCTTAGTATTTTTTACGGCAACAGGGCCAAGGCGCTCTACTGCACAAAGCAGTTTAAACTGCCTGTCGTAGCCTTTTTCTTTGGCAAGCGGCTCTGCTTTCTCTCGCAATATTACTGCCCTTGGGTCATTTTTAGTGTAAATTGCATGTCCCATACCGTATATTAAACCGCTTTTATCACCAGCTTGTTTATCAAGCAGTTTTTGTAAAAACACCAAAACTTCGCTGTCGTTATCCGGGTCTTTTATCTCGGCATCCATGCAGTCTAACATCTCCATAACCTTGTGGTTTGCGCCGCCGTGTTTTGGCCCTTTAAGGCTGCCTATTGCGGCACTTATAGCCGAGTAAGTGTCTGTGCCCGACGAGGACAGCACACGACAAGTAAACGTGGAGTTGTTTCCGCCGCCGTGGTCTGCGTGCAAAACGAGGCATAGGTCTAAAAGCTTTGCCTCTTCCTTCGTATATTGTTGGTCCGGCCTATATGTGGACAGCACGTGCTCTGCAGTGCTTTGCCCTGCTTGTGGCAAGTGCAAATGCATGCTCTTTTTCTCGTACGCACGTTTTTTAACCTGATACGCGCTAACCATAATGCTAGGCAAGCCTGCTATTAGGTTAATGCTCTGCCTCAAAATATTCTCAAGGCTCATGTCCTCCGGGCGAGAATCGTAAGAGTAGAGCGCAAGCACACTGCGCGACAGCTTGTTCATAATATTTGGTGACGGCGCCTTCATTATCATGTCCTCTGCAAAATATTCCGGCAGCTCTCTGCGCTCTTCTAATTCTTTCTTAAACGCCTCAATTTGCTCGCATGTTGGCAAACTGCCAAATAAGAGCAGCCAAATAACCTCTTCAAAAACAAATCGATCCTCTTTATAAGCGGCCTCAATTATATCGGCAACATCCACGCCTCTGTATATAAGTTTGCCCGGTGCTGCAACACGCACGCCGTCTTGCATAACGTAGCCAACCACGTCACAAACATTAGTAATTCCGGCAAGCACGCCTGTGCCGTCCGGGTTTCTAAGCCCTCTTTTTACGCCTAGCTCTTGTACTTTTTTTGTATCTATGTAGTTATTTTTTAAGTACTCCTCGCATAGATATTGTATAGAACCTGTCTTGTCCCACGCTGTTAATCTCTCGCTCATAGTATTCTCCCCTCAATAAACTTCCCTCTAATTTTTTGCATTTAACTCAAGCTTTTTTAGCACCGCAGGCACAATTTACCCGCCGGCAATCTTCGCACAATACTTTCCCTATATCATAACCCTAATTGCAAGTTGCACCAAAAATCGGTTAATGCAAAGTCCCTCATATTATATATTACAATATATAAAGAAAAAAAACAAGAACAAGGAAGGCCACAAATTATGAAAAAAATTATCCCTATACTATTACTATTTGCCACAATGATTTTTCTATTGCCCTTTTCCGGTTTGATTTTCAACTCGTCTCGAGTAACATTAGACACAACCTCAACCGGCGATGCTTCGTCCTCAAAACCGCCTGAGACGCCTGAGCAAATTTTACCCTTTGCAGCCGAGGATGAGCAAAATGTCTTTAAAATTTACAACGAGAGCACAGGCAATGTAGACACTGTTGCAATACGAGATTACGTAATAGGCTCTGTCGCTGCGGAGATGCCTATGTCGTACCACGACGAGGCGTTAAAGGCACAGGCTGTTGCATCCTTAAGCTATGCAATGGCGCTTAAAGAGCGCTCTTTTGGCGGCGACCCAAACCTTGGCGGCGCACATTTTTCAGCAAATCCATCACAGATGCAAGGCTATATGTCCGACGAGACGATGCGCAGTTTTTGGGGCGATAGCTACGAGCAGAACAAAGCGCGATTAGAATCACTTGTGGACAGCCTTGACGGCATGGTTTTGACATATGACAACAACTACGCACTTACTTGTTACCACGCATTTAGCAACGGCAAAACAGAGACAAGCGCAAATATGTGGGGCGAGGCCCTGCCGTACTTAGTTAGCGTCGACTCCCCATTCGACATAACGGCAGACGATTACTCAACGACACTGACATTCTCTGTAGCAGAGGTACAAAACAAGCTTACAGCGGCCGCATTGATATCCCCAAGCGGCGAGCCCTCACAGTGGTTTGGCACGCCCGATGTTACAAGCGCAGGTTACGTTAGCACAATTACCGTAAACGACACCGCTTTTACAGGCACACAAATACGCCATGCCTTTGGGCTGAGAAGCAGCTCTTTTGACATAATTTACACAGAAAATTATGTTTTTGAGATAACCTCAAGAGGGTATGGGCACGGCGTTGGCCTTAGCCAATTTGGCGCAAATTCCATGGCGCTCGCAGGCATGTCGTACACAGAGATTTTATTGTACTATTTCCCGGGCACAACAGCCGCCTATATTTGACTTTACTAACGATATAGTGTATAATAATCAAAATATTAATTTTACAAAACAACTTACGGCGCTATTTTGCAGCAAAGTATTGCACACACAATGGCTCGTAAGCTTTTTTTTATCAAAAAACACATTACCTGCTAGTTACATTCGCAAGTTGCAACAGCTAATTGCATTTAATTTTACGGTTTGCCGTGTTATTAAATTATCAGATACAATAAGCACCACATTTTTCAACTTTTATTTAAATAGTGTTTCGTATATTTTGTTATAATATTAACGCTATTAAAATTGTTAATGTATTTTGGCCGTATCGTCACCACACAACAGCGGTTTTTATAGGAGTAAAGCATGTCTAAACAATCTAACAGCAGCTATAACAATTCTACACCGCAAAAAGTAAACCTTTTTGGCACCTGCCTTGCAGCGCTTGAGGCCGCGCCGCTTTGCACAATTTATTTTGACGATGACGATAACATTGTTAAGGGCAACCCTGCCGCTTTTGATTTGTTTGATTGCACTAATATTGACGAGTTGCAGGCATGTTTTTACAAAGGCGACAGCAAGAGCCTAATAAAAGAAAAACTGGCTGAGTGTTATAAAGAAGGCTGTGCCGGTTTTGAATGCCAATTTACCACTTTAAACGGTAAATGCTTTTTTACAGAAATTACCCCGTTTACACTTCTTGAAAAGCACGAGGGCACAAATGCGGTTAAGCTAGCATTTTTAAAAGATTTTTGCCCTGTACAAGAGCAAGAGAAGATTTTTGAAAAGCGCATGCTTGCAATACTTGACGCAACACCGCTGTGTCTTAACCTTTGGAACCACAATTTTAATAATATAATGTGCAACAAAAAAGCGGTTGAGCTCTTTGGTTTAAATAACAACCAAGAATACCTAGACAACTTTTTTAAGCTATCGCCAGAGAGGCAGCCGGACGGGCGCCTTAGCAGCGAAGTTGCTATAACCTATATTAGACAGGCGTTTGAGACGGGCCACGCAAACTTTATGTGGATGCACTGCAAGCTTACAGGCGAGGAAATTCCCTCGGAGATAACGCTTATTAAAATTAATGTAGCAGACGTTGATGGACATGCGCTTGTTGCGGGTTTTACACGCGATTTGCGCTCTCAACTTGCGGGCCTAAGCAGTGATGAGCACATAGATGGCTATATATTTAATCACATCTCGGACAGGCAGCTTTTTAACAGCCTTGCAGAGCTTACCGACGAGCTGTTTTATGTCTTAAACAACAAGACATCATACATACAGTACTTTGGCAAAGGGCGAGAGCTGTTTGGTCTAACAAGCGAGCAAGAGCTTTTTCCAGACAAAATACTGGCTAGCGGCAAGGTGTATAAAGAGGATGTCGAACCCTTTAAAGAGCTTGCAAACGCTATGATAAAAGGCGTGTCTGTGCCCAACGACGTTAGGTTGATACCGAGCAACGACATACCGCATTTTTACAGGTTTACATACAACACCCTATTAGGCGCCGACGGCACACCTATGTTTACAATAGGCAAGGCCGTTGATATACACGAGCAAATACTTCTTGAAAAGAAGTCTCAAACAGACCTATTGACAAAGTGTTATAACAAAATAACCTCCGAAAAGCTTATTACGTCTATAATTAACAAGAGGCCGGACTGCTCACACGCTATGTTTATTATAGACATAGACGATTTTAAATCTATCAACGACAACCTCGGCCACCATTTTGGAGACTTGGTGTTAAGTGAAGTTGCCTCTAACTTGCGTGCATGCTTTAGAAATGCAGACATTGTGGGGCGCATTGGCGGCGATGAGTTTATTGTTTTCCTATCCGGTGTTGACGACATAGGAATTATTACAAAAAAGGCAGAAAAAATTGCAAAAGCCTTCCAAAACACATACTCCGGCGAGAATAATGACTATAAAATTTCAGGTAGTATCGGCATTTCTCGCTACCCCAACGACGGCGATGCCTACGAGGACCTCTACAAATGCGCCGACAAGGCTCTTTATCAATCAAAGCTGCGCGGCAAGGACTGTTTTACGTTCTACTCAAAAAAACTCCTTGATGGCACGATGAAAAACAGAACAATGCTCGAAAATGCGAGCCGTGTTGCAAACTCTTATTTCGACTCTGAGCTTGTTTCAACCGTGTTCAACTTAATGTTTGAGACTAAAGAGCTTCGCTCGTCTGTAAATGCGGTAATGCAATTTATAGGCAAGCGCACTAACTCCGACAGATGCTATATTTTTGAGACGTCCGACGGAGGCAAAACTTACGACAACACGTACGAGTGGTGCGCCGCAGGCATTAACCCGGAGATAGACAACCTACAGGGCCTTACGGCAGAAATACTGGCAGACTTTTTTAACACCTCTGACGACAACGGCGTGTTGTACTGCAACGATTTAAAAGAACTTGTTGCCGAGGGCGCCTTTGAGCTTATGAACGACCAGGGCATAAAGTCGTTTTTACACGCGCAAGTCGTAGAAAAAGACAGCGTTAAGCTATTTTTAGGCCTTGACGACTGCACAAATACTAGGGTATGGAACGAAAAAGAAATAAATAGCGTGCTGTACGCAACCAAAATGATTTCTATTTTCCTTTTGTCTGACAAAAATAAAGCCTAACCCTGCGCTCTTTGAGCGTGCTGTGTTAATTGCTACATTATATGTTTTAGCCAAAAGGTTGTGTTTTTTGCAAAAAGCACCTTAGTGCACCGCCCAAAGGGCCCAAAATTATAAAAAGAAAACTTAGCAAAACTTTTGATATTCGTAATATTTACGAAATACTATACCTTTCTTGACACACCGAGGCAATGTGATATTCGCATTGCCTTTTTTGTCGCTTTTTTAGCGCTTTACCAAAAGCAAAGCACAGCTATAATTTGACAAAATTTACATAAACTGATAATAATTTATATTTATTTTTAAAAAAAACGCAATAAAATCAAGTTTTAATGCGTATTAGTAATAGTGGCAAGTAAAAAACACATCTTAGAACTATGCAAATCTTCCACACAAAATATACTACTACTCGCACAATTTTAATTGACAAAGCGCATTTTTTACTATATAGTTAAAAAGAATATTGAGCATTAATACAAGTGTTCGCACTAGTATTTTATTTTTAAACATTACTTTAATTAAAAACCACCAATCAGGAGGAAAAAAATGGAACTATTGAAACTGGAAAACGTTACCAAGGTGATTAAGAAAAAAACAATAGTAGACAACGTAAGCTTAACCGTAAACAGCGGCGAAATTGTAGGTTTTTTAGGCCCAAACGGTGCGGGTAAAACTACTACAATAAAAATGATAATGGGGCTTTTTTCCATAACCGGCGGCAACATTACTGTATGTGGGCACAACGTAAAAACAGACTATGAGAAGGCAGTAAAAAATGTAGGCGGCATAGTTGAAAACCCCGACCTTTACAAACATATGACAGGCAGACAAAACCTAAAATATCTATCGCAATTTTACGGCAAAGAAGCAGTACAAAATATAGACTCTGCCATAGAGCTTGTTAAAATGAGCGAGAGGATAGACACTAAAGTTAAAACATACTCTTTGGGTATGCGCCAGCGCATAGGCCTTGCACAGGCACTTTTGCACATGCCTCCGCTGCTTATTTTAGACGAGCCGACAAACGGCCTTGACCCAATAGGCATTAAAGAATTGCGCGAGCTATTAAAAAACCTCTCGCAAAACGCCAGCACAGGCGTTTTTATCTCAAGCCACTTGTTGTCTGAGATGGAGCTGATGTGCGACAGAATTTACGTAATAGACAACGGCGTTATTATTGGCGAAAAAGTTATGGGTCAAGACGATAACTCCGAGGTATATCAATACACCTTTGTTACAGACCAAAACAAACTTGTGCTTGATAAGTTTAAAGCAATGGGCACCAACTGCGATTTATTGCCGGAGGGCGTTAACATTGTAATGAAAAACGACCAAATACCTACCATCATAGGCGATCTTGTGAGCTCCGGCGTTAAAATATATGCCGTTAACAGAACTCAACGCTCGCTAGAGCACGACTTTATAAGCATGACAACAGGTAGTAAAACACAAATATCTTAACATGAATGAGGTGTAATTATGATTTTTCCAAAACAAATAATTGCGGAAATGCTTAAAATGCTCCGCAGTAAATTTATATTAATTTCCGCAATACTTATATTTGCATTTATCGCAATAGCTGTGCCTATTTTAACGGCGTTTCCGCTTAACTTTGGCAGCAACTACTACTACTATAACTACGGATACGAAGAAGAGCCACTTATTATTGACGGCATTGAGGTTGAGCTAAACAACCAAATGGCATGGGAACTTCATTATCTTATGCGCGAGACCGAATATATTAAAGAGTGGATACTGGACGCCGACACCTTGATGTATGCACAGGGCATAATAAATGCTAAAATAGATTTTTATAAAGAGTATATCTTCCTTATAACCGGTGAAGACGACTACCGCATAGGGCTATCTTACCAATTGGCCGAGAACTCCGTGTATAAATATGTTCTAA